>NZ_NEIQ01000018.1:0-134827 GCF_002112765.1 Pseudomonas sp. B6(2017)
GGTTTCGATGCCAGCCCCGAGGCGATCACCGATGCCGTCGCCCGCCGCTGCAACCGTCGTGGCTGGCAAGGCTGGATCCCGACCCTGAGCGGCTGGCTGCAGCATCTGTTGCAGGCGCCGATGCCCGTTGGCGATGGCCAGCCGCCGGTGGTGCTGGGACAACTTGACCAGTACCGGGTCGAAATGGAGTTCTGGTTCGCCAGCCACAAGGTCGATGTGCTCAAGCTTGATGAACTGGTGCGCCAGCAGACTCATCAGGGCGCGGCCCGGGTCACCGCCGAGCCGGTGCTGCTCAATGGCATGTTCAAGGGTTTCATCGACCTGACGTTCGAGCACCACGGCCGTTACTACGTGGCTGACTACAAATCCAACTGGCTGGGCGCCGATGACGCCGCCTACACCGAGCAGGCCATGGAACAATCGATTCTCGACAACCGCTACGACCTGCAATACGTGCTGTACCTGCTGGCCCTGCATCGACAGTTGAAAGCCCGCCTGGCCGACTACGACTACGACCGGCACATGGGCGGCGCCTTGTACCTGTTCCTGCGCGGTACCCATTCGGCCAGCCAGGGCGTGTACTTCGCCCGGCCGCCACGGCAGTTGATCGAACGCCTGGACCTGATGTTCCAGGGCCGGGCCGAGCCACCCAAGGCCGAACCGGCCTGGGAGCAGGGAGTACTGCTATGACCCCGGACCTGTTTGGCGCCCTGGACGAGCCGGTTCCCCAAGCCCCGGACCTGGCGCCACTGAGCCATTGTGCCGACCTGTTGCTGTTGCTCGATCGTTGGGTCGCCCGTGGCTGGCTGCGGGCCCTGGACAGGGCCTTCGTCGGTTTCCTCCATGAACTGGATCCGGACTGCGACCCGCTGCTGCTGATGGCCGCGGCCCTGACCAGCCATCAATTGGGACATGGGCACGTTTGCCTGGATCTGTTCGAGACACTCAAGGAGCCGGATTTCGCCCTGTCGCTGCCACCCGAGGGCGATGTGCAGGGCGGCGCCCCGGTGTTGCCGTCCCAGGTCCTGGCCAGCCTCGAAGGCGCCCACTGGTGCAAGGTGCTGGCCGGCAGCCGGCTGGTGGCCCTGGCGGCGGATCATGGCGAGGCCGCCCGGCAACGGCCGTTGGTGCTGTCGGGCAAGCGCCTGTACCTGAGGCGCTACTGGGCCTACGAGCGGCGCATCGACCAGGCCTTGCGCCAGCGCCTGGCCCAGACCGAGGCGGCCCCGGAACACCTGGCCCGGCGCCTCGACGACTTGTTCGGCGCGGCCCGGCCATCCGGTCCCGTCGACTGGCAGAAGCTCGCCTGCGCCCTGGCCACCCGGGGTGCGTTCAGCATCATCACCGGCGGCCCGGGCACCGGCAAGACCACCACCGTGGTGCGCCTGCTGGCCTTGCTCCAGGGGCCGGCGGTGGAGGCGCGCAAGCCGCTGCGCATCCGCCTGGCGGCGCCCACTGGCAAGGCGGCGGCGCGTCTGACCGAGTCCATCAGCCTGCAGGTTCGCTCGCTGTCGGTGGCCGATGAAGTGCGGGAAAAGATCCCCAGCGACGTCACCACCGTGCACCGTCTGCTGGGCAATCGACCCGGCACCCGGCACTTCCGCCATCACGCCGGCAATCGCCTGCCGCTGGATGTACTGGTGGTGGATGAAGCCTCGATGATCGACCTGGAAATGATGGCCAACCTGCTGGACGCCTTGCCGGCCCATGCCCGCCTGGTGCTGCTGGGGGACAAGGACCAGTTGGCGTCGGTGGAGGCCGGGGCGGTGCTGGGCGACCTGTGCCGCGATGCCGAGGCCGGTTGGTATGACCCTCGGACCCGGGCCTGGCTGGAAGCGGTCAGCGGTGAAGACCTCTCCACCAGCGGCTTGCAGGAAGACACCGGGCACCAGCATCCGCTGGCCCAGCAAGTGGTGATGCTGCGTCACTCCCGGCGCTTCGGCGAAGGCAGCGGCATCGGCCAGCTGGCGCGCTGGGTCAACCAGCAGCAAGCCGACGAAGCCCGTCGCCTGCTGGCGGCGCGCAGTCATGCCGACCTGTACTGCCTGGGTCTCAAGGGCGAACAGGATCGGGCCCTGGAGCGGCTGTTGCTGGAAGGTCACGGCGAAGGGCCGCAAGGTTATCGTCACTACCTGAATGTCCTGCGCAGCCAGCGTCCCGCCGCCGACACTGCTGTCGACGACCGGCTCTGGACCGACTGGGCACGTCATGTCTTGCAGGCCTTCGACCGCTTCCAGCTGCTGTGCGCGGTGCGCAAGGGGCCTTGGGGCGTGGAGAACCTCAACCTGCGCGTGACCCAGGCCTTGTTCAAGGCGCGGCTGATCGACAGCGACCAGCAGTGGTACGAGGGCCGGCCAGTGCTGATGACCCGCAACGACTACGGCCTGGGCCTGATGAACGGCGATATCGGCATCGCCCTGCACCTGCCGGAGCAAGGGGGGCGCCAGGTGCTGCGCGTGGCCTTCCCGCGCAACGACGGCCAGGGCGGAGTGCGCCTGGTACTACCCAGCCGTCTGAATGATATCGAGACGGTCTATGCCATGACGGTGCACAAGTCCCAGGGCTCGGAGTTCGCCCACACTGCGTTGATCCTGCCCGATGCGTTGAATCCGGTGCTGACCAAGGAGCTGATCTACACCGGCATCACCCGCGCCAAGGACTGGTTCAGCCTGATCGAGCCCCGTGCCGGAGTGTTCGAGGAGGCAGTGCGGCGCAAGGTCAAGCGCTTGAGCGGGCTGATGCTGGAGCTGGACTGACGCCCCGGTTCCAGGCATCTTGCAGCGCTTCGATATCGCGGCACTTTCCTGGGCTGTGCTATCGTTGCGGCATCATTTCCGTGAAAATCAACGAGATTCCCTGCATGGACGTGGCTGTCTTGAGGACAGAGCGTATTTTAGGGTGGCGGCAGTGCGTGCTGTCGACCTTCCTCTGCCTGTTCAGCCTGTTGGCCATCGCTCAGCCGGAGCCCTCGGCCTCGGTCAGCCTGGCCGAGCAGCGCGCGAAGGCAGTGACGCAGGTGGTGCTGGGCATCCTCAGCTACGCTCGTTGGCCGGTGGAGCCCGCCCAGCTGCGACTGTGCGTGGTAGGTCCCACCGAATACACCGACGATCTCCTCAAGGGCGCCACCCAGGCGACCGGGCGCCCGGTAGTGGTGCGCCGCCTGCTGGCCAGCAACCCGAAGATCGCCAGTGACTGCGACTCGGTCTATGTCGGCAAGCTGACCGTCGAGGAACGCACCCGGCTCTTCAGCTCGTTGACCGGCCAGCCGGTACTGAGCATCAGCGAGGGCGGCGACCAATGCACCGTGGGCAGCCTGTTCTGCCTGCGGGTCAGCGACAGCCAGGTGTCGTTCGAGGTCAACCTGGACTCCGTAGCCCGCAGTGGGGTGAGAATCCATCCCAGCGTGCTGCAACTGTCCCGTCGACGCCCGGCCACGCCATGAAACTGTTCAAGCCCAACCCCCGTCCCACGTTGCGGTCGGTCATAGGTCGCGGCCACCTGGCGGTCGCCTTGCTGGCGATCGGCCTGGCCAGCTTGTCCCTGACCTGCCTGGGCGTGCTGGCGCTGCGGGTGTACGCCGACCACAACCTGCACCTGATCGCCCGCTCCATCAGTTACACGGTGGAAGCCGCGGTAGTGTTCAACGACAGCGGCGCGGCCGCCGACTCCCTGGCCCTGATCGCCTCCACCGAAGAGGTGGCCGATGCCAAGGTGTACGACAGCCAGGGCCAGTTGCTGGCCAGTTGGCAGCGCCCCGACAGCGGCCTGCTGGCCAACCTGGAAATGCACATCGCCAGTGCCTTCCTGGAAAAACCCATCAGCCTGCCGATCTTCCGCCAGGGCCAGGAGATCGGCACGGTCAACGTCACCGGCCATGGCGGCAACCTGTTGCGCTTCCTCTTCAGCGGCCTGGTGGGCATCGTGCTGTGCATCGCCTTGAGCGCCTGGGCGGCGCTGTACCTGGCGCGCCGACAATTGCGCGGCATCACCGGCCCCCTGCGCAGCCTGGCGGACGTGGCCCACGCGGCCCGGCGCGAACGAGCCTTCGACCAGCGGGTGCCGCCGGCGCAAATCGCCGAGCTGGACAACCTGGGCAATGACTTCAATGCCCTGCTCGATGAGCTGGAGGTCTGGCAGACCCACCTGCAGAGCGAAAACGAAACCCTGGCCCACCAGGCCAGCCATGACAGCCTCACCGGCCTGCCCAACCGGGCGTTCTTCGAGGGCCGGCTGATCCGCGCCTTGCGCAGCGCCAACAAGCACAACGAGCGCATGGCGGTGCTGTTCCTGGACAGCGACCGGTTCAAGGAGATCAACGACAACTTCGGCCATGCCGCCGGCGACGCGGTACTGGTGGCGGTGGCGACGCGGATCCGCGCGCAACTGCGTGAGGACGACCTGGTGGCGCGCCTGGGTGGCGACGAATTCGCGGTGCTGCTGACGCCGCTGCACCGGGTCGAGGATGCCCAGCGCATCGCCGACAAGATCATCAGCAGCATGGAGGTGCCGATCCAGTTGCCTGGCAGCCTGTCGATCCTGACGTCGCTGAGCATCGGCATCGCCGTGTACCCGGAGCATGGCGCCACTCCGGGCAGTCTGTTGAACGCCGCCGACGCGGCCATGTACCAGGCCAAGCGTGGCGCGCGAGGCGGGCAACACACAGTGGGGGCGGAGTCCCCCGTCCAGGTTCAAAACAGGAGCTAATTCCCTTGTTTTCATCGATGCAACGTCCGGTTCGACTTTTCAGCACCCTGGTGTTCATGGCCCTGCTGGCCCTGAGTGGTTGCCAGAGCGTGCCGCCCAAGGGGCTGACCCCGAAGCAGATCGCGGTATTGAAACAGGAGGGCTTCGAACTGACGGATGAAGGCTGGGCCTTCGGCCTGTCGGGCAAGGTCCTGTTCGGCAGCGACGTGGAAAGCCTCAACCCGGCCAGCACCGCGATCGTCCAGCGCATCGGCACGGCCCTGCTCAGCGTCGATATCCAGAAGGTGCGGGTCGACGGCCATACCGATGCCTCGGGCAAGGAGGCCTACAACGTGCAACTTTCCGTGCGCCGCGCCAAGAGCGTGGTCAAGGTGCTGACCCAGGTCGGCATGCGTGAAGAGAACATCCAGTTGCGCGGCCTGGGCAGCAGCGAGCCGGTGGCTTCCAACAGCACCCCGGCCGGGCGCACCGAGAACCGCCGGGTATCGATCGTGGTGATCGCCGACTGACCGGCGATCCACGCTATAGCGGCTGTAGTCCTACGGCCGTTTCTCCAGGCCGCGCGAATGCCAGAGGGCCATCTAGGGGGCGCTGAACGACATGTTCCGGCTGTCCCCCATCAACAGGGGCTGGTTCTGCTCGGTCACTTCCCTGATGTAATCCCACAGCAAGGTGATGCGCTTGAGCTTGCGCAGGTCCTCCCGGCAATACATCCAGAACTGCCGGGTCAGGTTGATTTCCTTGGGCAGCACCGGCAGCAGGCGTGGGTCCTGGGCGGCGAGGAAGCACGGCAGGATCGCCAGCGAGCGACCCTGCTGCGCCGCCACGTATTGGGCGATGACGCTGGTGCTGCGCAGGTGGGCGCTGGCCCCGGGCACCACGTTGGCCAGGTACAGCAGCTCGGAGCTGAAGGCCAGGTCGTCGACATAGCTGATGAACTGATGCTCGCCCAGGTCGCTGGGGCGGCGGATCGGCGGGTGGCGGTCGAGGTATTCCTGGGTGGCGTACAGCTGCAGGCGGTAGTCGCATAGCTTGCAGCACACATAAGGCCCGTGCTCCGGGCGCTCCAGGGCGATGACGATATCGGCCTCGCGCTTGGACAGGCTGATGAAGTGCGGCAGCGGCAGGATATCCACCGAGATCGCCGGGTAGGCGCCGAGGAAGTGGCTCAACTGCGGGGTGATGAAGAAGGTGCCGAAGCCTTCGGTGCAGCCCATGCGTACATGCCCGGAGAGCGCCACGCCGGACCCCGAGACCTGCTCGCAGGCCATGTGCAGGGTGCTTTCGATGGCCTCGGCGTATCCCAGCAGACGCTGGCCCTCGGCGGTCAGGACGAAACCGTTGGTACGGGACTTCTCGAACAACAGGGTGCCCAGGGCGGTTTCCAGCGAACCGATGCGCCGCGACACCGTGGTGTAGTCCACCGCCAGGCGCTTGGCCGCGCTGCTGGCCTTGCGGGTACGGGCCACTTCCAGGAAGAACTTCAGGTCGTCCCAGTTCAGGCCGCTCAGGGAGGTGATGTTTTTTTGCATGATGGACCGGATTTTATGTGCGTTCTTATTAGAAGTTTGCACATCTATACTCCAAAAACAGTCCGACACCAACTCGCGACGCCTCTCTTTTCAAGGCCTGCAATGCCTTGGCTCCCTGCATAAGAACCCAAGAAGTCAGGAGACCCCATGAACGCATCCCTCCAGCCCGGTGGCACCACCCTGCAGCAGGTCAAGCTGTTGATCGACGGTCAATGGGTCCAGTCCCAGAGCCAGGAATGGCATGACATCGTCAACCCCGCGACCCAGGAAGTGCTGGCCAAGGTGCCATTTGCCACCGCTGCCGAAGTCGACGCCGCGATCGCCGCGGCCCAACGCGCCTTCCAGACCTGGAAACTGACCCCGATCGGCGCGCGGATGCGCATCATGCTCAAGCTCCAGGCCCTGATCCGCGAACACTCCAAGCGTATCGCCCAGGTCCTGAGCGCCGAGCAGGGCAAGACCATCGCCGATGCCGAAGGTGACATTTTCCGTGGCCTGGAAGTGGTCGAGCATGCCTGCTCCATCGGCACCCTGCAGATGGGCGAGTTCGCCGAGAACGTCGCCGGCGGCGTGGATACCTACACCCTGCGCCAGCCTATCGGCGTGTGCGCCGGCATCACCCCGTTCAACTTCCCGGCGATGATCCCGCTGTGGATGTTCCCGATGGCCATCGCCTGCGGCAACACCTTCGTCCTCAAGCCTTCCGAGCAAGACCCACTGTCCACCATGTTGCTGGTGGAGCTGGCGGTGGAGGCGGGAGTTCCGGCCGGCGTGCTCAACGTGGTCCATGGCGGCAAGGAAGTGGTGGATGCCCTGTGCACCCACGCCGACATCAAGGCCGTGTCCTTCGTCGGCTCCACTGCCGTCGGCACCCATGTCTATGACCTGGCGGGCAAGCATGGCAAGCGCGTGCAATCGATGATGGGCGCCAAGAACCACGCCGTGGTGCTGCCTGACGCCAACCGTACCCAGACCGTCAACGCCCTGGCCGGTGCGGCGTTCGGCGCGGCCGGCCAACGGTGCATGGCCACCTCGGTGGCGGTGCTGGTGGGCAAGGCTCGTGAATGGCTGCCGGACATCAAGGAAGCCGCGAGCAAGCTCAAGGTCAACGCCGGTTGCGAGCCGGGCACCGATGTCGGCCCGGTGATCTCCAAGCGGGCCAAGGAGCGCGTGCTGGGCCTGATCGAAAGCGGTATCAAGGAAGGCGCCAAGCTCGAGCTGGACGGCCGTGACGTCAAGGTCCCGGGCTACGAGCAAGGCAACTTCGTCGGCCCGACCCTGTTCTCCGGGGTGACCACCGACATGCAGATCTACACCCAGGAAATCTTCGGCCCGGTGCTGGTGGTGCTGGAAGTCGACACCCTCGACCAGGCCATCGCCCTGGTCAACGCCAACCCCTTCGGCAACGGCACCGGCCTGTTCACCCAGAGCGGCGCGGCGGCACGCAAGTTCCAGAGCGAAATCGACGTTGGCCAGGTGGGGATCAACATCCCGATCCCGGTGCCGGTACCGTTCTTCAGCTTCACCGGTTCGCGCGGTTCCAAGCTCGGCGACCTGGGGCCGTACGGCAAGCAAGTGGTGCAGTTCTACACTCAGACCAAGACCGTCACCAGCCGCTGGTTCGACGATGACAGCGTCAACGACGGTGTGAACACCACCATCAGCCTGCGTTGAGGAGCCTGACATGAACATCGCATTCATCGGCCTGGGCAACATGGGCGCGCCCATGGCCCGCAACCTGATCAAGGCCGGCCACCAGCTGAACCTGTTCGATCTCAACCAGAGCGTGCTGGCCGAGCTGGCGCAACTGGGCGGGCGCATCAGCGCCTCGCCCAAGGCCGCCGCCGCAGGCGCCGAACTGGTGATCACCATGCTGCCGGCCGCCGCCCATGTGCGTAGCGTCTGGCTCGGCGAAGACGGCGTGCTGGCGGGCATCGCCCGTGGCGTGCCGGCGGTGGACTGCAGCACCATCGACCCGCAGACCGCCCGCGAAGTGGCCAATGCCGCGGCCAAGCAGGGCGTGGCCATGGCCGATGCGCCGGTTTCCGGCGGCACTGGCGGCGCCCAGGCCGGCACCCTGACCTTCATGGTCGGGGCCAGCGCCGAGTTGTTCGCCACCCTGCAGCCGGTACTGGCGCAGATGGGTCGCAATATCGTGCACTGTGGCGAGGTCGGCACCGGGCAGATCGCCAAGATCTGCAACAACCTGCTGCTGGGCATCTCGATGATCGGCGTCAGCGAAGCCATGGCCCTGGGTGATGCCCTGGGTATCGACACCAAGGTGCTGGCCGGGATCATCAACAGTTCCACCGGGCGTTGCTGGAGCTCCGACACCTACAACCCGTGGCCGGGAGTGATCGAGACCGCGCCTGCCGCGCGCGGCTACACCGGCGGTTTTGGCGCCGAGCTGATGCTCAAGGACCTGGGGCTGGCCACCGAGGCTGCCCGCCAGGCCCATCAGCCGGTGGTGCTGGGCGCGGTGGCCCAGCAGCTGTACCAGGCCATGAGCCAGCGCGGGGAAGGTGGCAAGGACTTCTCGGCCATCGTCAACAGCTACCGCAAGCCGCAGTAGCCCTTTGCGTGGCGGGGGCCAAGTCCTCGCCACGAATACCGTCTCATGATCGCAGCCCCCCGAATGGGGACGTTTCCGGGAATCCGCGTCGGGCGGCTTCCCGTTTTTTTTTGCCCGCTCAGTTGGGCCGGCCAGCCGGAGTGCGCGCTGGCGGATTGAGGCGGGTATCGAGGCCGAAGCGCTCCTGGATCACCACCTGGTACAACCCCTTGGCCAACAGCGGGTTGAGCAGGATGTTCCAGCTGTGGCGCGAAACCGAGGAGGGCACCAGCACGAAGGGATGCTCGGCCAGCAACTGGTCGGCGAATTGCTGCTGGCCGGCACTGGGAATGCCCGGCACCAGCCAGTTGGGATTGGGCACGCGGCCTTCGTCCAGGCGGTAGATGGTCGACGGGTCGTGGATCAGCGCCCCGGTCAGCACATGGGGCACCTGGTCGAGCGCGGCGAACCCCTTGTGCACGGCCACCTCGAGGATCGCCGTGGCAGGGTCGGCGCTGCCGTACACGGCCTTGACCCCCTTGGAGTTCCAGCGCCCGCCACACAGCTCGGCGCCGATGCCGCTGTCCCAGCTGTCGGCGTGCTGCGCGGCGTCCAGGCGCCAGAAGTGGACGGCACTGCCGCCGGGGACGCTGATCACTGATAGACCCCGTATTCCAGGCGGGTGAGAAACTCATCCACCAGCTCGAAGCCGATGGGGTTGGTCAGCAGGTCCACCGGCTTGTGGCCGTCCAGGGCCATCACCGGCTTGGCCATCCACTCCTGGGCCTGTTCGCTGCTGCCGAAGATCTCCTGGGCCTTGGACAGGACCTGGGCGAAGCGCACCGCCCGGGCACTCTGCTCCGGGTTCAGCGGTTCGTCGGGAGTCTTCAGGCGCCGGTGCAGGGTGCGCTCGGACAGGCCGATGATCTTGGCCAGGACCTGTTCGTCCTTGAGCATGGGCACCGAAGACACGAACTTGACGATCGCCGCCAGCGGAATGCCTTCCTCGGTCAGGCGATAGATGGAGATGCGGTCGTCGAAACGCGCCCGGCCACCGAGCAGGATCTGCGAGGTCCGATCCTTCAATACGGGTTTGCCGCGTCGTTTCACAGCGATGTCGCTACCGGTCATTGCAACCATGGGCGTGACTCCTGCCTTTGCCATTTGGCAGGGATTATAACGACATTTGGCGGGTTGCGCCGAGCCGGGCGTCGCCAGGCCGGGCGCGGTCTCGCCTTGTACGGCAGGACTCAGGCGAACACGAAATACTTGCGCACGGTCTGCACCACTTCCCAGGTGCCCCGCATGCCGGGCTCGACCACGAAGATGTCGCCGGCTCGCAGGTGGATCGGCTCCTGGCCATCCGGAGTGATCACGCAGTAGCCCTCCTGGAAGTGGCAGTACTCCCATTTCTCGTAGGCCACCCGCCATTTGCCCGGGGTGCAGATCCAGGTGCCCATGATCTTGCTGCCATCTTCGCTGGTGTAGGCGTTGAGGTTGACGGTATGGGGATCGCCTTCGAGTTTTTCCCATTTGCAGGCGTCGAGGACCGGCAGTGGATGGGTATCGCGCAGAACGGTGATGGGCTTGGACATGCTGTGCTCCTGGCAGGTCGCGAACTGGAAAGCGCACCCTATAGCGCACGGCGCCAGTGGGGATGCCTGGACTCGACACCCAGCTATCCAGAAACGCTGCACCGGGGGCTTGGAGCTGCTTGCAGGCTTGAAAGATTCATCCGCCAAATCCGGCTTTATTGGCAGTTCTTGCGAAACATCCAGGGTTGCTCGCGTTATTTCGCAAGAATCTTTACCGGCTTCGCTCGTATCATTCAGTCCGGACCGACCGAGAGCCGCACCCATGGAAAACACTCCCCGCTGGTGGGATATCAGCCCACCCTTGAGTACCGCGACCCCGACCTGGCCGGGGGATACCCCATTCCAGGAGGAGCGCGTCTGGCAGTTCGGGCCCGAGTGCCCGGTGAATGTCGGGCGTATCACCTTGTCCCCCCACACCGGCGCCCATGTCGATGCGCCGCTGCATTACCGCCCTGACGGCTTGCCCATCGGCGAAGTACCGCTGGATGTGTACATGGGCCCGTGCCGGGTCCTGCACTGCCTGGACAGCGGCCCGCTGGTGCAACCCGAGGACTTGCTCGGGCGCCTGGACGACCTGCCCCGGCGAGTGCTGCTGCGGACCTACCGTGAGGCTCCGCTGAGCGCCTGGGATCCTGACTTCACCGCCGTCGCCCAGGCCACCATCGACTTGCTGGCCAGCCTCGGTGTGCGCCTGGTGGGCATCGACACGCCCTCCCTGGACCCGCAACAGTCCAAGACCATGGATGCCCACAACTCCGTGGCCCGGCATGGCATGGCGATCCTCGAAGGAGTGGTGCTCGACCAGGTGCCCGAAGGCGACTACGAACTGATTGCCCTGCCACTGCGCTTCGCCCACCTGGATGCCAGTCCGGTGCGGGCGATCCTGCGCCCGTTGGCCGATTGATTCCTACAATAACTAATACGGCGGGCCACTCGCGCACCCTTGCCCAGGCACAGGTGCCGGACCCAGCCGACCGAGACGAGGAGCCCACGCGATGAGCCAATGTCCCTTTTCAAGCAACCCACCGGATGAATGGCATAACGCCCAGCTGAATTTCTCCGACTCCATGAGCTACGGCGACTACCTGGACCTGGGGCGCATCCTCAGCGCCCAGCATCCGTTGTCGCCAGACCACAACGAGATGCTGTTCATCATCCAGCACCAGACCTCCGAGCTGTGGATGAAGCTGATGCTCCACGAACTCAAGGCCGCCCGTGAGCAGGTGCGCCAGAGCCAGCTGGCGCCGGCGTTCAAGATGCTGGCGCGGGTCTCGCGGATCTTCGACCAGTTGGTACATGCCTGGGCGGTGCTGGCCACCATGACCCCTTCGGAATACAAGTCCATCCGTCCGTACCTGGGCCAGTCCTCGGGCTTCCAGTCGTTCCAGTACCGCGATATCGAATTCATCCTGGGCAACAAGAGTGCGGCGCTGCTGCGTCCCCATGCCCACCGTCCCGAGCTGCTGCAGGCGCTGCAGGAGTCCATCGCCACCCCGTCGCTGTACGACGAGGCGATCGCCCTGATGGCCCGCAGCGGCCTGGACATCGATCCGCAGCGCCTGGCGCTCAACAGCACCAGCGCGACCCAGCATGATCCGTCGGTAGAGGCGGCCTGGCGCCAGGTGTATGCCGATCCTGCGAAATACTGGGACCTGTACCAGTTGGCGGAAAAGTTCATCGACCTCGAAGACTCGTTCCGCCAGTGGCGCTTCCGCCATGTGACCACCGTGGAGCGGATCATCGGCTTCCAGCCCGGCACCGGCGGAACCGAGGGCGTGGGCTACCTGCGCAAGATGCTCGATACCGTGCTGTTCCCCGAGTTGTGGCGCGTACGTTCGCCGCAATGATCCAGACCAACGCCCCGCCAGCCGGGGCGTTTTTCATCGGCCGGCCAGCAGGTGACCGACCAGGTTCCCGGAGTTAAAGTGGCCGCCCTTCAGGCGGATTTTCACTTGCCCAGGCAGACCACATGGCCCAGATATTCGAACTCGAGACCCTGAACATGCGGCTCAACGACCCGGAGTTCCAGGCGTTGGACCTGCATCAGCGCATCCAGCGCGCCCTGTGCGGGCTGATCCTTGATGGCGCCCTCGACCCGGGATTGAAGCTGCCGGCGACCCGGGTCCTGGCCAAGTCCCTGGGGGTATCGCGCGATACCGTGGAGAACGCCTATGTGCAGTTGCAGCGCGATGGCTTCATCGTCCGCCGCGAAGGATCCGGCAGCTATGTCAGCCAGACCATCGGCGCCCAGTTGCGCGGCGCGGCGCGTCGCCGCCTGCGCTGGCAGGAGCAACCGTCCAGTGCCCGGGAGCCGGGTTCGGGCCTGAGCCGCCGGGGGCGGGTGCTGTTCGAGCGCGGCGGGGTCAGCGACCAGCAAGTGGTCCGTGCCTTTGCCACGGGCCTGCCGGAAACCCGCAGCTTTCCGCTGGCGGCCTGGGAGCGCCTGCAGCGCCAGGTGCTCAAGGAGTCCCGCGCCACGGTGCTGCTGCATGGCGATCCGCAAGGCGCCGAGCCGCTGCGCAAGGCCATCGCCGCCTACCTCAACCTGGAGCGCGGGGCCAAGGTGGTGCCGGGGCAGATCCTGGTGTTGAGCAGTACGCGCCAGGCGCTGTTCCTGTGTGCCCAACTGCTGGTGGACGCCGGCAAGCCGATCCTGATGGAGAACCCCGGCTACTTCGGCGCCCGCAAGGCCTTCGAAGCCGCCGAGGCGCGGATCGTGCCCATCGAGGTCGACGCCCAGGGCCTGCGCACCGACCTGCTGCGGGCCGACCGCAGCGGCGCCCAGTGCGTCTATGTGACCCCGTCGCACCAGTACCCCAGTGGCGCCACCCTGGCCCTGGAGCGCCGGCTGGAACTGACCCGCTGGGCCGCCGAGCACCAACGCTGGATCATCGAGGACGACTACGACAGCGAGTTCCACTACGACGGCTTGCCCACCGCCTGCGTCCAGGGCCTGGACCCCTACCAGCGGACGCTGTACATCGGCACCTTCAGCAAGACCCTGTACCCCGGCCTGCGCATGGGCTACATGGTCCTGCCCGAGGAGTTGGTGGCGCCCTTCAGCGCGGCCCGCAGCATCATGGACGGCCACACTCCGCAGATCCTCCAGCTGACCCTGGCGCGGTTCATGGAGGAGGGGCACTACAACGCTCACGTGCGGGCCATGCGCAAGCTCTACGCCGGCCGCCGGCAGGCCATGCTCGAGGCCATCGAGCGCCATCTGGCGGGCATCGCCCGGGCCTTGCCGCCGCCAGGCGGCCTGCAGATCCCCTGCCTGCTGGAACCCGGCTGGACCGAGCACGAGACCCAGCGCCGGGCGGCTGCCATCGGCCTGCAACTGCCCGGGCTCAGCCGGCTGTATGCCGGCCAACACAAGGAGCAAGGCTGGCTGCTGGGTTATGCGTCCCTGAGCGCCCATGAAATCGATGCCGCCATGGCGCGCCTGGGGCAGGCCCTGCGAACCCCTTAGCAGGCCGTTGAAAATCTACCTGCGTTGCCATCGCTGCGTTGAAAACCGGCTGGTGCGCCAGCCCGGTCAAAATGCTCATTTACCACTCGTAAACTGCGCTTTTTCGCCTGTTTTCGCCTTGCGCTGGCTGCCTCGCCTACGTTTTTCAACGGCCTGTTGGCCCGCCTCAGGAACGTGCGTTGCTGGCGCTGAAGCGGCGATACCGGCCATGGATCAGCAGGTGGGCGGTCAAGCCGGCCAGCAGCCCCCAGAATGCCCCGCCGATGCCCAGCAAGGTGACATTGGCCGCCGTGGCGAGGAAGGTGATCAGCGCGGTTTCCCGGGTCCTGGCATCGGCCATGGCGTTGCCCAGGCTGCCGCCGATGGCGCCCAGCAGCGCCAGGCCCGCCAGGGTGCCGATGAACGCCTTGGGCAGCACCAGGAACAGGCTGGCCAGGGTCACGCCGAAGGTCCCCACCAGGATGTACAGCAGCCCGCAGGCGATGCCGGCGAGGTAGCGCTTGCTCGGGTCCGGGTGGGCATCCTTGCCGGTGCAGATGGCGGCGGTGATCGCCGCCACGTTGAAGGCATGGGCACCGAACGGCGCCATCAGCAGCGAGCCCAGCCCGGTGACCCTGAGCAGCGGGTTGGCGCTGGTGGCGAAGCCATCGTTGCGCAGCACCAGCATGCCCGGCATGTACTGGCCGGTCAGGGTGATGACGAACAGCGGCAGCGCCACCCCGAGCAGGGCCTGGACGGAGAATTGCGGAGCGGTGAACAGCGGCGTCGCCAGGCTCGGCTGCAAGGCGCCGAAGTCGATCCGCTGCTGGGCCACCAACAGGCCCAGGCCGATGAGCAGGATACCCACCACGGCGAACCGCGAGGTGAAGCGCCGCAGCAGTGCATAGGACACCAGCAGCACCATCACCAGCCAGGGATCGCTGCTGGCGCCGCCAAAGGCATTGATCCCGAACTGCAGCAGGATGCCGGCCAACAAACCTGCGGCGATCCCCTGGGGAATCAGCCGCACCAGCTTGTCGAAGGCCCCGGACAGGCCCAGGAGCATGAAGCCCAGGGCCGAGACCATGTAGGCGCCGATCGCTTCGGCGTAGGGCGTGCCAGGCAGTACCGTGGCCAGGAACGCCGCCCCGGGTGTCGACCAGGCGGTGATGATCGGAGCCCGGTGGCGCAGGCTCAGCCAGAGTCCGGTGACGCCCACGCCCACAGACACCGCCCAGACCCAGGAGGCGGTCTGGGCCGGCGTCAGTTGGGCCAGTTCAGCGGCCTGGAGCACCAGGACGAAGGTCCCGCCATAGTTCACCAGCACCGAGATCAGCGCCGCCACCGTGGGGGAAAAGAAATCGCTCGGCCTCAGGCCCGCGGTCGTTCTGCTCATATGCCACTCTCCATCCAGGATCCGGTTCCCGGGCCGATATCGCCGGGAAGAGCGTCGATTCTAGAGAGCGAGCGGCCTGGAATTTCAGGCCGCTTGTGTAGATGGCAGCAGACCACTTTTGCGGTGGGCATGAAAAAGCCCGGCCTTGGAGCAAGGCCGGGCTTGGCTTTGCACAGGGGCCTGCACGCGGCCCCTGATGAGGTCAGCGCAGGGCCGGTTGGCTGGCTTTCTTCGCCTGGCTCAGGCGGTAGAACACCCAGATCAGCGCGATCCACACCGGGATCGCGTACACCGAGGCGCGGATCGGCGGGATCATCAGCATCACGCCGATGATCATGACCATGAAGGCCAGGCACAGGTAGTTGCTCAACGGCGACCAGAAGGCCTTGAACGAAGGCACCACGCCTTGCTCGGCCATGGCCTTGCGAAAGCGCAGGTGGGTCAGGCTGATCAACGCCCAGTTGATCATCAGGGCCGCCACCACCAGGGCGAACAGCAGCTCCAGCGCTTCGTGCGGAGCCAGGTAGTTGACCAGCACGCAGAGCATGGTGATCAGCGCCGAGATACCCAGGGCCAGCACCGGTACGCCCTGCTTGTTGAGCTTCATCAGCGCGCGCGGGGCATCGCCCTGTTCGGCCAGGCCGTAGAGCATGCGGCTGTTGCAGTACACGCCGCTGTTGTACACCGAGAGCGCCGCGGTCAGGACCACGAAGTTGAGGACCTGCGCCGCCGCGTCGCTGCCGATCAGGGCGAAGATCTTCACGAAGGGGCTGCTGCTGTAGGAGTCGCCGCCGGCGTTGAGGCTCACCAGCAGCTCGTCCCACGGATACAGCGACAGCAGCACCGCCAGGGCGCCGACGTAGAAGATCAGGACCCGGTAGACCACCTGGTTGATGGCCTTGGGGATCACCTTGCGCGGTTCGGCGGCTTCGGCGGCGGTGATGCCCACCAGCTCCAGGCCGCCGAAGGAGAACATGATGAAGGCCATGGCCATCAGCAGGCCGGTGCCGCCGTTGGGGAAGAAGCCGCCATGGGACCACAGGTTGCTCACCGAGGCCTGGGCGCCGCCGCTACCGCTGAACAGCATGTAGCAGCCCAGCACGATCATGCCGACGATGGCCACCACCTTGATGATGGCGAACCAGAACTCGGCCTCGCCGTAGAACTTCACGTTCATCATGTTGATCAGGTTGACCAGCACGAAGAACACCGCGGCGCTGACCCAGGTGGGGATTTCCGGCCACCAGAACTGGATGTACTTGCCCACCGCCGTGAGTTCGGCCATGCCCACCAGCACGTACAGCACCCAGTAGTTCCAGCCGGAAAGGAACCCGAAGTAGCCGCCCCAGTACTTGTGGGCGAAATGGCTGAAGGAGCCGGCCACCGGCTCTTCGACGATCATCTCGCCCAATTGGCGCATGATCAGGAAGGCAATGAATCCGGCGATCGCATAACCCAGGATCATCGAGGGTCCGGCGGACTTCAGGACCCCGGCCGAGCCGAGGAAGAGTCCGGTGCCGATCGCCCCACCCAGGGCGATCAGCTGAATATGGCGGTTCTTCAAGCCACGCTTGAGTTCACCCTGCTTCAAGGTCTGATCCACTAACTTGCGCTCTCTTCTAGTTGTTATCAGGACCGCTACCCGGATGCAGGCAGCGGTCGCGTCTTATTGTCGACGGGATCAGATATTACTCCGCGTCAAGCTCCCGTAGTAAAGCCGAACACGCCCAAGTCCCTGTTCTTGCTGCCATCTGCCGCTGGGCCGACCTGTGGTCGGGCGGTGTCCGGTGTCCGGTGTCCGATGTCCTGGCAGGGCGTTGGGCGATCGCCGGTGGAGTCAGTTGGTGCTGTCGGTGAAGCGCTCGTAATACAGCTGGACGTGCTCCAGGCCCTGTTGCTGCTGCCAGGCGCGGATCGAATCGACCATCGGCGGTGGCCCGCAGACGTACATGTCGGCCTCGCTGGTGCGTAGTTCCTCGGTGTCGAAATGTTCGCTGATGTAGCCGCGCTTGCCGGTCCAGGCCGGATCGGCATCGCTGATCACCGGGGTGAAGCGAAACCCGGGCAGGCGCTCGCCGTAGGCCTGGATGCGCTCCAGCTCGCACAGGTCGGCGCTGTGGCGCACCCCGTAGTACAGGTGCACCGGTTGCTGGCAGCCTTGCTCGACGATCTGCTCGAGCATCGCCAGCAACGCCGACAGCCCCGTGCCGCCGGCCACCAGCAGCAGCGGGCGGCTGACCTGGCGCAGGTAGAAGGCGCCCAGCGGCGCTTCCAGTTCCAGGCTGTCACCCACTTGGCAACGCTCACGGATGTAGTTGCTCATCGCCCCGTCGGGCAGCAGGCGGATCAGGAACTGCAACTGCTGGTCCGCCGCCGGGCGGTTGGCGAAGGAATAGGCGCGGCTGGTGCCGGTGCCGGGGATGCCCAGGCGGGCGTACTGGCCGGGCAGGAAGTCCAGCGGGGCCGGGTTGGCCCCAAGGTCCAGGCGCAGGATCGCCGTGCTGTCCGAAACCTGGCGCACCTCCTGGACCGAGGCGCGATAGCGCACCGGCTCGGCGGCGTGGCACAGGCTGGAATCGAAGTCGAAGTAGAACGCCGCATCGGACTGCACCCGGGTCTGGCAGCTGAGCATCTTGCGCTGCGCCAGGTCCTGGGCCGACAGCGCCTCTTCGTCCACGTAGTCCTGGCTGTACTGGCCCGCCTCGCAGCGGCCCTGGCAGGTGCCGCACACCCCCTCGCGGCAGTCCAGGGGGATCTTGATGCCGTTGCGCAGGGCGGCGTCGAGCAATATTTCATTGGCGTGCACCGGGAAGAACAGGGTCTTGCCGTCGGCGAAGCTGAACGCGACCTTGTGCGTCATGGAGAATATCCGTCGAGTCAGAGGTGATAGAAATCCAGCACCGAGTTGATCTGGTCGTTGAGCAGCACCACGTGCTTGCGCTGGATCAGCCAGCTCTCGCCGTGGGGCTTGAGGTCATAGGTGGCGTGGCCGTAGAACTGCTCGGAGGTGGCCAGGCGGTAGAACAACGTGTGCCAGTTCAGGCGAACCTGCAGCAGCTCTTGCTCGCCTGGGGCGATGCGCAGGTTGCTGACCGTGTGCAGGGTGCGCGGCATCGGGATGGTGGACGCGGCCTTGCCGGTGCGCAGGCGGAACACCCGGTCCTCCAGGCCCGAGCGGTTGCTGTAGTAGATCAGCGACATGCCGCGCTTGGGGTCCTGGGTATAGACATGCTCGGAATCCCATTGGGGCAGGTGGAACACGCTGTCCGGGGCGAACAGTTGCAGGTAGGCGTCCCAGTCCTGGGCGTCGCACAGCTCGGACTTGCGATAGAAGAATTGTTCGATGCGGTATTGCAGTTGTGCATCCATGGTCATGCCTCCCGCAGTTTCAGGGGCCGGCGCTGCAGGCCGTCGAGGAGAAAGCGCTGCCAGTTTTCGTGCTGGTTGACGTACAGCCCTTCATGGGTGATCTCGGTGCCGGTCATGGCCGGCTGGATGTCCAGGTTCCGGGTGTTGGCGGTCGGCCCGGTGGCCCAGCGATGATGGCCGCGGGAGACATCGCTCCAGCGTTCCAGGCGGGCCTGGAAGCCGCGCTGGGCCTCGCGGAATTCCACCAGGTCGTCCGGGGTGCCCATGCCCGAGACGTTGAAGAAGTCCTCGAACTGGCGGATGCGGTTTTCCCGGTCGGCGTCGCTCTCGCCCTTGACGCCGATGCACTGGCTGATGATCTCGGTCTTGTTCCAGGCCATGGGGCGGATGATCCGCAGCTGCGAGCTGATCTGGTCGAGGAAGAACAGGCTGGGATAGATGTTCAGGTTGCGCAGGCGATGCATCATCCATTCGGCCCGGGCCTGGCCGTACTCCTCCACCAGGCGCGGCATGATGCTGGCGTAGCCGGAGCGCACCGCCGGATTGGGCATCTCGCTGAACAGCACGCTGTGGCCGTTGGCGAAGGCGAACCAGCCGTCGTCGGTGGCGGCATCGCCGGCTCCGAGCTTGCTGTAGTCCAGGGTGGCGCTGGCGGTGCCGGTCTCGCTGTTGACCTGCTGGCGATGCTGCACCGTGGCCACGTAGTTGTAGTGCACGGTGCTGACGTGATAACCGTCCAGGCCGTTCTCGTTCTGCAGTTTCCAGTTGCCGTCGTAGGTGTAGGCGGACTTGCCCGGCAGCACCTCCAGCTCGCCGGTGGGCGACTGGGCGACCATCATGTCGAAGAAGATCCTGGCGTCGCCGAGGAAGTCTTCCAGGGAGTCTTCGCCGCTCACGTCCAGGCTGATGAACACGAAGCCCTTGTAGCTATCGATCCGGGCTTTCTTCAGGCCGCGGGTGGCCTTGTCGAAATCCTCGGCGTACTCGCCGGGGGCCTTGACCTTCACCAGACGGCCGTCGCTCTTGTAGCACCAGGCATGGAAGGGGCAGGTGAAGGTCGACTGGTTGCCCTTGCCGACCCGGGTCAGGGTGGTGCCGCGATGCTGGCAGGCGTTGACCAGCGCATTGAGCCGGCCCTCGCCGTCGCGGGTGATGATCATCGGCTGGCGTCCGGCCCGCATCGTGACGAAGTCGTGGTTGTTGGGCAGTTCGCTTTCGTGACAGGCGTAGATCCAGTTCTTCTCGAAGATCAGCTCCATCTCCAGGTCGAACAGCTCGGGCTCGGTGAACATCTCCCGGGCGATGCGGAACACCCCGTCAGCGGGGCGAAAATCCAGGCAGCCGTGGATGAACTCCTGCCATTGTTCGACGCTTCTTGCACCACTCATGGTCGGTACCTTTTTTATTCAGGCCAATCGGTACGGTCATTAGAGTGAGAGCGGGGCAGGGGTGGCTATCCGCTTAGTCGGCCAAGCGCATCCACAAATTGGCCAGGGTGCCTGTTGTGGCGGTCGAGCGCGGGAGGTTGGGTGAAAGCCCCCGGCGGCGCCCCGTGTAGTGGCTGCAGAGTGGGGCGTTTCTACACGGCAGGTGGCAGCACGAGGGTGGACACGACCCGGATGGCCGGGCGGTTTATCCACTTAGTCGGCTATTGTTATCCACTGGGTTGGCAGCTTCGCCGGTTGGCGCAAAACTTGCCCTGCCAGACAAGACGCGCCGTCAGAGCGCGCTAAAGAAAATTGCCGTGGGTGTGCCGTGATGAACAACAAGGCTGATGGGCAGTTGCGCGATATTCGCGTCGATCACTACGACCTCGAAGGCGCCAGGCGCTGGATGTCGGGCATCTGCGGCCCGCATCGCCTGGAGACCGCCACTCCGGAGCGGATCCGTTTCCACCACAGTGCCCATGTGCTCAGGTCGCGGGCCACCACCCTGGGCATCATCGAGTACGGCACCGACGTGGTGGTGGATATCGAGGATATCGAGCGCTTCAGCAGCTACAGCCTGAGCTTGCCGCTGTGTGGCCAGCAGGAGCTGAGCAAGGACGGCCACCTGTTGCACTCCGACAGCGCCCATGGGGTGATCATCGCCCCCAATGAAAGCCAGGCGCTGGCCATCTCCGGCGACTGTCGCAAGCTGCAGGTGGTGATTTCCCGGCCGGCCATGAGCGAGGCCCTGGAGGCCCTGCTGCAACGACCGGTGCAGCAGCCGCTGCGCTTCGAGCCGGGCATGGATGCGCTGCATGGCGCGACCGCTTCCTGGTGGCGCATGGCCCGGCACTTCCTCGGCGAACTGGCCCAGGGCAACGAGCTCTACGAGCAACTGGCCTTCACCCGGGAGATCGAGAACTCGCTGATCAAGGGCCTGATCCTGGCCCAGCCCAACAATTACTCCAGCGAGTTGCGCCAGGTGCTCGGGGTCAAGCTGCCGCATTACCTGGTGCGGGCCCGCCAATACCTGCAGGAGCATGCCCGCGAGGCGGTGCACCTGGAGGACCTGGAAGCCGCCGCCGGGGTTTCGCGCTACAAGCTGTTCGAGGCCTTTGGCAAATACTTCGCGCTGTCACCGATGGCCTATCTCAAGCGCCATCGACTCAACGGCGTGCGCCAGGAAATTCTCGAGCAAGGCGCGGCGCGCAACATTTCCGAGATTGCCCTGGGCTGGGGCTTCACCCACCTGGGGCGGTTCTCCGCCGAGTACCGCAAGCTGTTCGACGAAGCCCCGAGTGTCACGGCCCAGCGCCATCCGACCCGCAACTGAGCGGTGGCGCGGCGGTCATTTGCGTGGCACCAGGTCCAGCAGGTTGTTCTGTTCCTTGATCTTCTGCAGGACGATTTCCGAGCGGATGTCGGTGACCCCGCTGGCGCGGTTCAGGTGGTTGACGATGAAGTCCGAGAAGTGCCTGAGGTTGCGTGCCTGGATGCGCAGTACGTAGTTGCTGGCTCCGGTGATCACGTAGGCGGCCATCACCTCCGGCCACTGCTGGACCTTGGCGATGAAGGTCTCGTGCCAGCCTTCCACATCCTGGCGCAGGGACACGTGGACGATGGCCTCCAGTTCGATGCCCAGGCGTTCGGCGTCGAGCTGGGCGCGGTAGCCGCTGATGATGCCTTCGTTCTCCAGCATGCGCAGCCGGCGCAGGCAGGCCGAGGGCGAGAGGGCGACTTTCTCCGCCAGTTCCTGGTTGCTGATGCGCCCGTCCTGTTGCAGGTGATGGAGGATGCGCAAGTCGGTGGCGTCGAGAATCATGGCTGGCATAAATCCACGTTTTTTATTGAAGGTTTAGAATTTAATTCGAGATTAGTACGGGATCGCGCCGCACTTTGCACGAAAATTCTCCATCGCTTCGTTCATTATTTTCCGGGTTTATCCATTGCCGACGCCCTGCGTTCCCGCTCGGGACGGGCAGGGCACTGACCAAGACAGGACTTCCAATGATCGATAAAAACCACTGCCTGCGCCTCGATGAACAAGATGCCCTGGCGCCGCTGCGCCAGCGCTTCGCCTTGCCCGAGGGGGTCATCTACCTCGACGGCAACTCCCTGGGCGCGCGCCCCGTGGCCTCCCTGGAGCGGGCCCGACAGGTGATCGAGCAGGAGTGGGGCGATGGCCTGATCCGCAGCTGGAACAGCGCCGGCTGGCGCGACCTGTCCCAGCGCCTGGGCGATCGCCTGGCGCCGCTGATCGGCGCCGATGCCGGGGAAGTGGTGATCACCGACACCACCTCGATCAACCTGTTCAAGGTGCTCAGCGCCGCCTTGCAGGTGCAGGCCGAGCGCGCGCCCGAGCGCCGGGTGATCGTCTCCGAAAGCAGCAACTTCCCCACCGACCTGTACATCGCCGAAGGCCTGACCCAGCTGCTCCAGCAGGGCTATTCGCTGCGCTTGGTGGACAGCCCCGAGCAGGTGCCGGCGGCCATCGACCAGGACACCGCGGTGGTGATGCTCACCCACGTCAACTACAAGACCGGCCACATGCACGACATGCAGCAACTGACCGGGCTGATCCACGAGGCCGGCGCCCTGAGCATCTGGGACCTGGCCCACTCGGCCGGCGCGGTGCCGGTGGAGCTCAAGCGTTGCGGCGCCGACTACGCCATCGGCTGCACCTACAAGTACCTCAATGGCGGCCCCGGCTCCCAGGCATTCGCCTGGGTCGCCCCGGCACTGTGCGACTTGGTGACCCAGCCGTTGTCCGGCTGGTTCGGCCATGCCCGGCAGTTCGACATGGCCACCGCCTACGAACCCAGTAGCGGTATCGCCCGCTACCTGTGCGGCACCCAGCCGATCACCTCGCTGGCGATGGTCGAGTGCGGCCTGGAGATCTTCGAGCAGACCGACATGCAGAGCCTGCGGCGCAAGTCCCTGGCCCTGACCGACCTGTTCATCGAACTGGTGGAGCAGCGCTGCGCCGGCCACCAGCTCACGCTGGTGACCCCCCGTGAGCACGCCAAGCGCGGCAGCCACGTGAGCTTCGAGCATCCCGAGGGCTACGCGGTGATCCAGGCCCTGATCGCCCGGGGCGTGATCGGCGATTATCGCGAGCCGCGAATCATGCGCTTCGGCTTCACCCCGCTGTACACCACCTTCAGTGAGGTGTGGGACGCGGTGCAGATCCTCGGCGAGATCCTCGATGCCAAGACCTGGGCGCAACCGCAGTTCCAGGTGCGCCACAGCGTGACCTGAAGCCGCTAGCCGCTGGCGCAGGCCGCGACCGGGTCCGGCTCGCTCGCGGCCTGCGCCGCATGACGACACTGCGTGGCACAAGGACGCGCCGCCAAATAGATCAACACGTGCACACAACAATAAAGAGGCACTGAACGTGACCACCACCAACAAGGGTTTCGAAGCGATTTCCAATCGCGAGCACGGCCTGAGGCGGCAGCTGACCGCCGGCCAGATGAGCATGATCGCCATCGGTGGAGCCATAGGTACCGGGCTGTTCATGGGCAGCGCCTATGCCATAGGTTATGCCGGGCCCAGCGTGCTGCTCAGCTATGCCATCGGCGCCCTGATCACCCTGCTGCTGATGGGGTGCCTGGCGGAAATGACCGTGGCCCATTCCACCTCCGGCTCCTTCGGCGCCTATGCCGAGTTCTACATCGGGCCCCTGGCCGGTTTCCTGGTGCGCTATGCCTACTGGGCGGCCATCGTCCTGGCGGTGGGGGCCGAGGTCACGGCCATCGCCATGTACATGAAGTACTGGTTCGCCAACGTGCCGGAGTGGGTGTGGATCATCTCCTTCTCCAGCATGCTGATCCTGCTCAACGCCATCAGCGTGAAGACCTTCGGCAACTTCGAATACTGGTTCTCCACCATCAAGATCGCCGCCATCGTCGGCTTCATCATCCTGGCGGTGTACGTGGTGTTCGGCTCCGGCAACCCCGACTACGGAGTGCACAACTACAGCGCCCACGGCGGCTTCTTCCCCAACGGTTTGCAGGGCATGTGGATCGCGGTGATCGTGTCGATCTTCAGCTACCTGAGCGTGGAGATGATCGCGGTGGCGGCCGGTGAGGCCAAGGATCCGCAGCGCGCGGTGAAGCAGGCGTTTCGCGCCACCATCCTGCGCCTGGTGGTGTTCTACCTGCTGACCCTGGCACTGATGCTGGCCATCGTGCCCTGGGTCCAGGCGGGCAAGGCCCAGAGTCCGTTCGTCACGGTGATGCAGACCATCGGCATTCCCGGGGCCACCGGGGTGATGAACTTCGTGATCCTGATCGCCGCGTTGTCGGCCATGAACAGCCAGCTCTACATCACCACGCGGATGATGTTCAGCCTGTCCCGCGCCGGTTATGCGCCCAAATCCATGGGCGCCCTGAGCAAGAGCGGGATCCCGCTCAATGCCTTGCTGCTGTCCAGCTCCGGCATCGCCCTGGCGACCCTGATCAACGTGTTCTACCCGGAGAGCTCGTTCGCCCTGATGATGGCGATCTCGATGTTCGGCGCGATCTTCACCTGGTTCATGATCTTCCTCACCCACTACTGCTTCCGGCGCTACCACCAGCGCCATGGCGAGCAGCCGTTGTCGTTCCGCATGCGCCTGTTTCCCTACAGCACCTTGCTCGGCTTGTTCCTGATGGGGGCGGTGATGATCACTACCTTCTTCACCGATGCATTCAAGATGACCCTGGTGTTCGGCGTACCCTTCCTGCTGTTGCTGAGCCTGGTCTACTGGCTGTTCTTCCGCCGGTCCAGGAGCTCGGCCGCGTTGTCGCAAGTCTGATGCGCCGCTTCCCGGGCGGCCCTGGCAGACCGTTGAAAAACATAGGCGATGGCAACGCCGCCAGTTTTTCAACGGCCCGCTAGAGGCTGTCCAGGGGGCACTCCTCCCGGGCCTGTTGCAGGCTGTCCTCGAAGGCTTCCAGTCGGGCGTGCAGTTGTTGCAGGTCATCGATCTGGCGCCGCAGGTCGCGCTTCTTGCGCGCCAGGGCCGCCTGGACCTGGTCCCAGGGGAAGGCCTGGCCCTGGTGGGCGGCGAATACCTGTTGCAGCTCCTTGAGCTTGAATCCCAGCTGTTGCGCGCACTTGATGAACACCAGTTGCTCGACGCTCTGCGCGTCATAGAGCCGGTAGCGGCCCTGGCGCGGCGCTTCGGGCAACAGGCCGATGGCCTCGTAGTGGCGGATGCTCTTGATGGTGGTTCCGGACAATCGCGCGGCTTGGCCGATGTACATGGCGGCTTCCTTGTGCTGGACCGGGCAGGTTGGCCGGGTGCCGCGCATTATCGGGCAGATTCAGCGCCTGGCAAGTCGCTCCGCCTGCTGCAACCAGCTGGCGCGGGCCAGGTCGCTGGCGTCCAGCACCGGGCCGAAAGCCAGGGTGCGCAAGGTGCGGATGCCGCAGAAGGCCAGGGTGGTGCGGCGCATCTGGTGCAGGCCGGGCATGCGGTAGAACCAGCGGTAGTACCAGGGCGGGGTGTCCATGGTCACCAGCAGGTCGGCGGTGCGGCCCTTGAGCAACTGCTCGGGAAAGGCCTTGCCGGGGCGGTACTTGAAGGCGTAGCCGGGCAGCAGCACCCGGTCGAGAAAGCCCTTGAGCAAGGCCGGGATCCCGCCCCACCAGATGGGGAAGACCCAGGCCAGGTGCTCGGCCCAGAGGATATCGGCCTGGGCTCGCTGCAGGTCGTCCTCCAGTGGCTGGATCCGTCGGTAACCCTCCTGCAGCACCGGATCGAAGCGCAGGTCGCCCAGGTACAGGCAGCGCACTTCATTGCCGGCCTGCTGCGCCGCGGCGACATAGCGCTCGCTCAATGCCGCGCACAGGCTGGCGCGGGAGGGGTGGCCGAGAATCACCAGGATGCGTTTGCTCATTGCCTTGGTCCTTGAGGAAGAGGCCCGCAGGCTAAGGTCTGCCCCTAGGGGTAGAGTCAAGGTTCGAGCAAGGCCTGGCACAGCTCCTGGGCATACAGCGGCAAGGTGGCGAAATCCCGGGCGCACAGCAGCAACCGGCGCCGGGCCCAGGGCTCGCCCAGGGGCCGGGCATGCAGGGCCAGGTGGCGGTTGCGTTCCACGGCGGCCTGGGGCACCAGGGCCAGCCCGGCGCCACGGGCCACCATGCGCAGGGCGGCGTCGAAGCCTTCGGCGCGGATTCGCAACTGCATGCGCCGGCCCAGGTGCAGGGCCTGTTCTTCCAGGTACACCGCCAGGGCGCTGTGGCTGGCCAGGCCGACATAGTCGTGGGCCAGGGTGTCGCTGAAGCGCGGTTCGGCCTGCTGGCGCAATGGGTGGTCCACAGGCATCGCCAGGAACAGCGGGTCGTCGCGAAACGGCCGGCTCTCCAGGCCATGGGTATCCACGGCGTCGGAGACGATGCCCAGCTCCGCCGCGCCCTGGCGCAGGGCATGGGTGATGCGCATGCTGGGCAGCTCCTGCAGCTCGATGTCGACCTGGGGCCGGCCACGCAGAAAGTCCGCCAGCAACTCCGGCAGGTATTCGCTCAGGGCGCTGGTGTTGCACAGCAAGCGCACCTGGCCCTTGACCCCCCTGGCGTACTCGGTGAGGTCCTGTTGCAGGTGCTCGGCATACCGCAGCAGGGTCCGGGCGTGCTGGGCCAGGGCCTTGCCGGCCGGTGTCGGGCTGACCCCGCGACGGCCACGTTCGAGGAACTCGATCCCCAGGGAGCTTTCCATGGCGCGGATCCGCGCGCTGGCGGCGGCCAGGGACAGGTGGCTGCGGTGGGCACCGGCGGTGATATTGCCGGCTTCGAGGACATTCAAGTACAAGCGCAGGTCCACCAGGTCGAAGTGCATGCGGGGCCTCCACAGCCAGGGTATCGAGAGCCAGCCTCTTGTACGGCAAGAGGCTGGCTCAGTATATGGCAGATTTTCAGCGCAGCCTGGCGAGTGCAGGATAGGCCCATGAATACTTCCCTCGCGTTCTATCAGGATCTCGGCCTGGCCCTGTCTTTATGGGTGCTCGGCATCTTCGTCATGGCTGGCATGGTCAAGGGTGTGATCGGCCTGGGCCTGCCCACGGTGGCCATGGGGCTCCTGGGGCTGGCTATGGCTCCGGCGCAGGCTGCGGCCTTGCTGATCATTCCGGCGAGCCTGACCAATCTCTGGCAACTGGCTTTGGGTGGGCACCTGCCGGCCCTGCTCAGGCGTTTGTGGCCGCTGTTGTTGGCGACCTGCGCCGGTACCCTGGGCGGCTGCCTGTGGCTGGGCATCGATGGTGGGCCGTGGGTGGTGCGGGGGCTGGGCGCGGCGCTGTTGCTCTATGCCCTGGCGGGCCTGTGCTTGCCGCAGCTGCGCATCGCCCCGGCCCATGAGCGTTGGCTGGCGCCCTTGTGTGGGTTGGCCACTGGCCTGGTCACTGCGGTCACCGGGGTGTTCGTGATTCCGGCGGTGCCTTACCTGCAAGCGTTGGGCCTGGGCCGCGATGCGCTGGTCCAGGCCCTGGGCCTGTCATTCACCGTCTCGACCCTGGCCCTGGCCGCCGGCCTGGCCTGGGGCGGTCAACTGGGCGGTGCGGAGCTGGGGGCCTCGTTGCTGGCCCTGGTTCCGGCGCTGCTGGGCATGTGGCTGGGGCAGTGGTTGCGCCAGCGCATCAGCGCATTGCTGTTCAAGCGGGTGTTCTTCATCGGCCTGGCCCTGCTGGGGGCCCACCTGCTCGTCAGCGGCTAGCAGAAGCCGGGCTGAGCATGTCGATGGCGCGGATCTCGAAGTCGCGTTCCAGATACTCCATGCGCGCATCGCGGAACTGCTTCATGTGCGGCAGGTTGGAGTGCACGTCCAGTGCCTCCTGGGACTCCCAGACTTCGTAGAAGATGAACAGGCTGGGGTCCTGCCGGTCGCGCAGCATGTGGTACTCGATGCAGCCGGGTTCGGCCCGGCTGGCGGCGACATAACCCAGGAACAGCGCTTCGAATTCGGCAGCCCGTTCGGGGCGGGTCTTGGCATGGAGGATGAAAGCCTGGCGGGACATGGCGATGCACTCATGGCAAAGGAAATTGCCAGGGATTCTAAGGCAACAATCAAGGTTTGATTCATGCCTTTACGGCAAATGTATTTTGAGCGCCCGGGGCTTATTCCCGCGCGAGCCCTTCACTAACCTGCCGCCCTCGTTTTCCACCCCAACGGCCTGGCGTCGCGCGACGCATGCAAGGGGCCGTTCCCGCGACAGGGCCCGCTCATGAAAAAAGTACTGCTGCTCAATGGCGCCAAGCAATTCGCCCACTCCGATGGCCGCTACAACACTACCTTGCATGAGGTTGCGCTGGCGGTGCTGGATCGTGGCGGCCTGGACGTCAAGGTCACCCATATCGACCAGGGCTACGACGCCCAGGAAGAAGTGGCGAAGTATCTCTGGGCCGACGTGATCGTCTACCAGATGCCTGCCTGGTGGATGGGCGAGCCCTGGATCGTCAAGAAGTACATCGACGAAGTCTTCACCCAGGGTCACGGCAGCCTGTATGCCAACGACGGCCGGACCCGCTCCGACGCTTCGCAGAAGTACGGCAGCGGCGGCCTGGTCCAGGGCAAGCAGTACATGCTCTCGCTGACCTGGAATGCACCGCAGCAGGCCTTCGACGACCCGAGCGATTTCTTCGCAGGCAAAGGGGTGGACGCGGTCTATTTCCCGTTCCACAAGGCCAACCAGTTCCTGGGCATGAGCCCCCTGCCGACCTTCCTCTGCGTCGACGTGATGAAGCGTCCGGACGTCGAGGGCGACGTGCGCCGCTATGAGCAGCATCTGCGCCAGGTGTTCGGCCTTGAGGCCCAAAGCCGCTAATATCGGTAGGCCGTTCCTGTAGCCGCCGCGCGTCGCAGTCTGCGCGCGGCTACAGCTACCAATCGATAGAGGGTTCCCTGTGAAAGCCAGATCCGACGAACTGCAGATCTTCGTCTGTGTCATCGAGTGCGGTTCCATCTCCGCCGCCGCCGAGCAGGTCGGGCAGACGCCATCGGCGGTCAGCCGCACCTTGTCGCGCCTGGAATCCAAGCTCGATACCACGCTGATCAACCGCACCACCCGGCGCATGGACCTGACCGAGGAGGGCAAGTATTTCTTCGAGCAGGCCAAGTCGATCCTCGACCAGATGGACGAACTGGAAGAGCGCCTGTCGTCGCGCCAGCAGACCCCTTCGGGACGCCTGCGGATCAACGCCGCCTCGCCGTTCATGCTGCATGCCATCGTGCCCTACATCGCCGAGTTCCGCAGTCTGTACCCGCATATCCAGCTGGAGCTCAACAGCAACGACCTGATCATCGATCTCCTGGAGCAGAGCACCGATATCGCGATCCGCATCGGCACCCTGGCCGACTCGACCCTGCATGCCCGCTCCCTGGGTTGCAGCCCGTTGCGCATCCTGGCCAGCCCGGCTTACCTGGAACGCCATGGCACCCCGCACAGCGTTGCCGAGCTCAGCGCACACACGCTGTTGGGCTTCACCCAGACCGAAAGCCTCAACCACTGGCCGCTGCGCCACCCCCATGGCGACCGCTGGCAGATCCAGCCGGGCATCAGCGCCTCCAGCGGCGAGACCCTGCGCCACCTGGTACTGGAGGGGCAGGGCATCGCCTGCCTGTCGCACTTCATGACCATCGACGACATCCGTGCCGGGCGCCTGATGCCGATCCTCGGCGAGTTCAACAGCGGCTACCGCCAGCCGATCAACGCCGTGTACTACCGCAACTCGCAGTTGGCCCTGCGCATCCAGTGCTTCCTGGACTTCATCCAGGGCAAGCTGGCCGACTACGCTGACCCGGGCTTCGAGGGCTGAGGTCATGCTTCCCAGGCTGGGGATTCGTGATTCCTGCGCAAGAGTGATTTGGTCCAGCCCGGCTGTTTCGTCGGAACAGGCGCGCCGATACTGGCGCCATCACTTATCCACCCAGGGAGTCTCTCCATGAACGTATTCGTTACCGGTGCCGCGGGTTTCATCGGCGGTTCCATCGCCACCGGCCTGGTCAAGGCCGGGCATCAGGTCACTGGCCTTGTGCGCAGCGCCGAGCAAGCCGCCGAGCTGACGGCCCTGGGCATCAAGCCCGTGGTGGGCAGCCTGGACGACAGCGCCCTGCTGGGCGAACAGGCCCGGGCCGCCGACGCGGTGATCAACGCTGCCAGCAGCGACCATCGTGGTGCGGTGCAAGTGTTGCTGGCCGCGCTCAAGGGTTCGAACAAGCCGTTCCTGCATACCAGCGGTTCGAGCATCGTCGGCGACGCTTCCGGCGGCAAGGCCAGCGATACCGTCTACTACGAAGACCAGTTGCCGGAGCCCACCGTGGACAAGGCCGCCCGGGTGGCCATCGACAACCTGATCCTGGCGGCGGCCAAGGACGGGGTGAACTCGGCGGTGCTGTGCAACACCCTGATCTACGGCCACAGCCTGGGCGTCAAGCGTGACAGCGTGCAGCTGCCGCGCCTGCTCAAGCAAGCGCGCAAGAGCGGTGTGGTGCGCCACGTCGGGCCGGGGCAGAACATCTGGTCCAACGTGCACATCGAGGACGTGGTGGCGCTCTACGCCCTGGCCCTGACCGGCAACACCCCGGGCAGTTTCTACTTCGTCGAGAGCGGCGAGGCATCCTTCATCGACATGACCCGCGCCATGGCCCGTGCCCTGCATCTGGGCGAACCCGAGGACTGGCCGCTGCCTGCCGCCGAGGCCGAGTGGGGCTACGAGATGGCCAACTATGGCCTGGGCTCCAACAGCCGGGTGCGCGGCAAGAAGGCCCGCGAGCTGCTGGGCTGGGCGCCGCAGCGGACTTCGGTGCTGGAGTGGATCGAGCACGAGATGGTCTGAGGAACGTCTGCTCCACTGATCCATCTGCGACAAACGGCTGCCTGCGGGCGGCCGTTTTGCTGTGGGCGTTTGCCCTCCGCGCAACAAAGCGTCTAACAGGCCGTTGAAAAACGTAGGCGAGGCAGCCAGCGCAAGGCGAAAACAGGCGAAAAAGCGCAGTTTACAAATGGTAAATGAGCATTTTGACCGGGCTGGCGCACCAGCCTGTTTTTAACGCAGCGATGGCAACGCAGATAGTTTTTCAACGGCCTGCTAAGGTTCGTCTGGTCTGAAAACAACCATAAAGGACGGACTCCATGCGTATCTTGCCGTGCATGACCCTCACCCTGGGCCTGGCGCTCGCTGCCAGTATTCCAGCCTTCGCCGCGCCCCTTGAAGGCGGTGCGGTGGCCGCACCCAACCAGTACGGCGCCGATGTCGCGGCGCAGATCCTCAAGAAGGGCGGCAATGCGGTGGACGCTGCGGTGGCCACGGCCTTCACCCTGGCCGTGACCTATCCCGAGGCCGGCAATATCGGCGGTGGCGGCTTCATGACGCTGTTCATCGACGGCAAGCCGTATTTCCTCGACTACCGGGAAACCGCGCCCAAGGCCGCGACCCGCGACATGTACCTGAATGACAAGGGCGAGGTGATCGAGAACCTCAGCCTGGTGGGCGCCCGCGCCGCCGGGGTGCCGGGCACCGTGATGGGCCTGTGGGAGGCCCACCGGAAATTCGGCAAGCTGCCCTGGAGCGAACTCGTCACCCCGGCAGTGGCCTACGCCAGGAACGGCTTCAAGGTGGCGGAAAAGCAGTACCAGTACCGCGAGGATGCCTTGAAGCTGTTCAACGGCAGCACCAACTTCGGTGATTACTTTGGCAGCATGCAACCCGGCCAGACCTTCCGCCAGCCGGAGTTGGCGGCGACCCTGGAACGCATCGCCGATCAGGGCGCCAAGGAGTTCTACAGCGGCAAGACCGCCGACTTGCTGGTGGCCCAGATGCAGGCCGACAAGGGCCTGATCACCAAGCAGGACCTGCAGGACTACAAGGTCCAGTGGCGCCAGCCGCTGCAGGTGGGTTTCCGTGGCAACGTGCTGTACACCGCACCGCCGCCCAGTTCCGGCGGGGTCGCCCTGGCCCAGCTGATCGGCATCAAGGAAGAGCGCGCCGCGGACTTCAAGGGCGTCGAGCTCAATTCGGCCAAGTACATCCACCTGCTGGCGGAAATCGAGAAGCGCGTGTTCGCCGACCGTGCCGACTACCTGGGCGATCCGGCGTTTTCCGAGGTGCCGGTCAAGCCATTGACCGACCCGGCCTACCTCAAGCAGCGCGCGGCCCAGGTCAACCCCGACGCCATCTCGCCCACCGACAAGGTGCGCCCAGGGCTGGAGCGGCACCAGACCACCCATTTCTCCATCGTCGATGCCCAGGGCAATGCAGTGAGCAATACCTACACCCTGAACTGGGACTACGGCAGCGGCGTGGTGGTCAAGGGCGCGGGGTTCCTGCTCAACGACGAGATGGACGACTTCAGCGCCAAGCCCGGCGTGGCCAATGCCTTCGGCGTGGTGGGTGGCGATGCCAATGCCATCGCCCCGGGCAAGCGCATGCTGTCGTCCATGAGCCCGAGCCTGGTGACCCGCGACGGCAAGGTTACCCTGGTGCTGGGCACTCCCGGCGGATCGCGGATCTTCACCTCGATCTTCCAGGTGTTGAACAACCTCTACGACTTCCACCTGCCCCTGGAGAAAGCCGTGGCCGCGCAACGCGTGCATCACCAACTGCTGCCCAAGGACACGATCTACTACGACGCCTATGCGCCGCTCACCGGCCAGGTCGCCGATGAACTCAAGGCCATGGGCTACACCCTCGAGGACCAGGGCTGGGAGATGGGTGATATCCAGGCCATCCGGGTCAATGGTTCCCAGCTTGAAACCGCTTCCGACCCACGTGGGCGTGGCGTCGGCAAAGTCGTCAAGTAACCGCTGCGCCCTTGCCTGAGCCGGTACGCCGGTTCCGGCAAGGGCTTGGCTGCGCGCCGACGGCCGGCTGGTCGGCGGCGTCTTGATTCCGTACCATTCCCGCCTGATTTCCCCCGCCATTCCCCGGGCCCCTGCGCGGCCCAACTATCAGGTCAATCATGAAAGCAAAACGTCTGCGTGCCGATGTCCTGGCCGGACTCACTACCTCCTTCGCCCTGCTGCCCGAGTGCATCGCCTTCGCCCTGGTCGCCCACCTCAACCCGTTGATGGGCCTGTACGGCGCCTTCTTCATCTGCACCCTGACCGCGCTGTTCGGCGGCCGTCCGGGCATGGTCTCCGGTGCTGCCGGCTCCATGGCGGTGGTGATCGTCGCCCTGGTGGTGCAGCACGGCGTGCAGTACCTGCTGGCCACGGTACTGCTGGGCGGGCTGGTGATGATCGCCTTCGGCCTGCTGCGCCTGGGCAAGCTGGTGCGCATGGTGCCGCACCCGGTGATGCTGGGCTTCGTCAACGGCCTGGCGATCGTCATCGCCCTGGCCCAGCTGGAGCATTTCAAGAGCGGCGAGCACTGGCTCAGCGGCCAGCCGCTGTACCTGATGGCCGGCCTGGTGGCGCTGACCATGGCCATCGTCTACCTGCTGCCGCGCCTGACCCGGGCGGTGCCGCCGGCGCTGGTGGCGATCCTCGGCGTGGGCCTCCTGGTGTACGTGCTGGGGTTGCCGACCCGCACCCTGGGGGACATGGCCCACATCGCCGGCGGCTTGCCGGCGCTGGCGCTGCCGGAGGTGCCCTGGACCCTGGAAACCCTGGGCATCATCGCGCCCTATGCCTTCCTGATGGCCATGGTCGGCTTGCTGGAAACCCTGCTGACCCTGAACCTCACCGACGAGATCACCGAGACCCGCGGCTACACCAACCGCGAGTGCGTGGCCCTGGGCGCGGCGAACATGGTCTCCGGCGTCTTCGGCGGCATGGGTGGCTGCGCGATGATCGGCCAGACCGTGATCAACCTCAGTTCCGGCGGCCGTGGGCGCTTGTCCGGGGTCGTGGCCGGGGTGCTGATCCTGCTGTTCGTGCTGTTCCTGTCGCCGCTGATCGAGCGCATTCCCCTGGCGGCGCTGGTGGGCGTGATGTTCGTGGTGTCGCAGCAGACCTTCGCCTGGGCCTCCTTGCGGGTGGTCAACAAGGTGCCGCTCAACGACGTGCTGGTGATCCTCGCGGTGACGGTGATCACCGTGTTCACCGACCTGGCCACCGCGGTCATGTGCGGCATCGTCATCGCCGCCCTCAATTTCGCCTGGCAGCAGGCCCGCGAGCTGTACGCCGACAGCCACCTGGAAGCCGACGGCAGCAAGCTCTACCACCTGCACGGCACCTTGTTCTTCGCTTCCACCACGCCGTTCCTCAACCAGTTCGACCCGGCCAACGACCCATCGCGGGTGACCATCGACTGCCGGCACCTGAGCTTCGTCGACTATTCGGCCATCGCCGCGCTCATGACCCTGCGCGAACGCTATGCCAAGGCCGGCAAGCAGTTGCGGGTGCTGCACCTGTCCGAGCGCTGCAAGCAGCTGCTCAAGCGCGCCCGGGTCCAGCACGACTGACGGCCTGCGGGCGAGCCTTCGCGCTCGCCCGTCCCGCCCGACATATGCATGAAAATACCCGGTGCCGATTTTCATCACCGGGGCCTTGGCATAGCCATGCACGACAAAGCCTGCCTCTTTACGAAAATCAGTTTCATATGGTTTGAAATTCACTGCCTGAAGTGATTAAAAACTTTCATAACCATTCGAAACGACGCTGTTTTCAAGGAGGTATCCGTGGCTCCTGTACCGGCTTACGGACTGCTGGGTTACGCCGCAGTCGCCATCATCGCGTTGATCGTCCTGATCGCGCGCTACCGGCTCAATCCCTTCATCGTCATTACCCTGGTCTCGGTGGGCCTGGCGCTGGTGGCCGGCATGCCGGCCTCCGGGGTGGTGGCGGCCTATGAGGCCGGGGTCGGCAAGACCCTGGGGCATATCGCCCTGGTGGTGGCCCTGGGCACCATGCTCGGCAAGCTGATGGCCGAATCCGGCGGGGCCGAGCAGGTGGCCCGCACCCTGGTGGCCCGTTTCGGCGAGCGCAATGCCCACTGGGCCATGGTCTGCATCGCCTTCCTGGTGGGGCTGCCGTTGTTCTTCGAGGTGGGTTTCGTGCTGCTGGTGCCGATCGCCTTCACCGTGGCGCGGCGGGTCGGGGTATCGCTGCTGATGGTCGGCCTGCCGATGGTCGCCGGGCTGTCGGTGGTGCATGCCCTGGTGCCGCCGCATCCGGGGGCGATGCTGGCGGTGCAGGCCTACCAGGCACCGGTGGGACAGACCTTGCTGTACGCGATCCTGATCGGCGTGCCCACGGCGATCATCGCCGGCCCGGTGTATGCGCGGCTGATCGTGCCGCACATCCAGTTGCCGGCGCACAACCCGCTGGAGCAGCAGTTCATCAATCGTGAACCGCGCGTGCGGCTGCCGAGCTTTCGCCTGACCCTGGGCACCATCCTGATGCCGGTGGTGCTGATGCTGCTGGGCGGCTGGGCCAACCTGATCGCCGCCCCGGGTACCGGGCTCAACCAGTTCCTGTTGTTCATCGGCAACTCGGTGATCGCCCTGCTGATCGCCACCCTGGTGAGCTTCTGGACCCTGGGCCTGGCCCAGGGGCTGAACCGCGAGTCGATCCTCAGGTTCACCAACGAATGCCTGGCGCCGACCGCCGGCATCACCCTCCTGGTGGGCGCCGGTGGCGGCCTGAACCGCATCCTCATCGACTCCGGGGTGACCGAGCAGGTGACCGGCCTGGCCCATCAGTTCCAGCTGTCGCCGTTGTGGATGGGCTGGCTGTTCGCGGTGCTGATGCGGGTCGCCACCGGTTCGGCCACCGTGGCCCTGACCACCGCCTCGGGGGTGGTGGCGCCGGTGGCCGTCGGCCTGGGTTATCCCCACCCCGAACTGCTGGTGATCGCCACCGGCGCCGGCTCGGTGATCCTCTCCCATGTCAACGACGGCGGCTTCTGGCTGGTCAAGGAATACTTCAATATGAGCGTCATCCAGACCTTCAAGACCTGGACCGTGCTGGAGACCCTGATCTCGCTGATCGCCTTCGGCCTGACCCTGGTTCTCGCGGAGTTTCTCTAGATGGACATCCTTTACCAGATCCGCTCGCGCCTGGACGATCTCAGCACCGGGGAGGCGCGGATCGCCCGGCTGATGCTCGATGACGTGGGCTTCGCCGCCTCCGCCAGCCTCGAGGAGCTGGCCCGGCGCGCCGAGGTCAGTGCCGCGACCCTGTCGCGTTTCGCCCGCAGCGTCGGCTGCCGGGACTTGCGCCAGCTGCGCCTGCAACTGGCCCAGGCCAGCGGCGTGGGCAGCCGCTTCCTCGATCCGGGGGCGAGCACCGAGGCGTCCGGTTTCTACCGCCAGATCGTCGGCGATATCGAGGCGACGCTGCACCGGCACCTGGCGGGTTTCGAGGAGGCGCAATTCGCCGATGCGGTGCGCCTGTTGGGCCGCGCGCGGATGATCCACGCCTTCGGCACCGGCGGCTGTTCGACCCTGTGCAGCGCCGAGCTGCAGGTGCGCCTGGTGCGCCTGGGCTACTGCATCGCCGCCTGCCATGACCCGGTGATGATGCGGGTGACCGCTGCCTCCCTGGGACCGCAGCACGCAGTGATCGCCTGTTCCCTCAGCGGCCTCACCCCGGAGCTGCTGGACGCGGTGACCCTGGCCCGCAGCTACGGCGCCGCCGTGCTCGCCATCACCTTGCCCGACTCGCCCCTGGCCGGGCTGGCGGACGTGCTGTTGCCACTGCAAAGCGCCGAGACCCCGTTCATCTACAAGCCCACCGCCGCCCGCTACGGCATGCTGCTGGCCATCGACGTGTTGGCCACGGAACTGGCCCTGGCCATGCCCGACGACAATCAAGAGCGCCTGCGCAGGATCAAGCTGGCCCTGGACCATTACCGTGGCGGCGCCGACAGCCTGCCCCTGGGAGACTGACATGCGCTACGACACTCTGATCCGCAATGCCCTGGTCATCGACGGCAGCGACCGTCCTGGCTATCACGCCGACCTGGCCATCCTCGACGGGCGCATCCAGCGCATCGGCGAGCTGGCCGGTGCGCTCGCCGAGGTCGAGATCGATGCCGCCGGCCGCGTGCTGGCCCCGGGCTTCATCGATGTGCACACCCATGACGACACGGTGGTGATCCGCCAGCCGCAGATGCTGCCCAAGCTCAGCCAGGGGGTGACCACGGTGGTGGTCGGCAACTGCGGCATCAGCGCCGCGCCGGTGACCCTCAAGGGCGATCCGCCGGATCCGATGAACCTGCTGGGGCAGCGCGAGATGTTCGTCTACCCGCGTTTCGCCGACTACCGCGCGGCGGTGGATGCGGCCCGCCCGGCGGTGAATGTCGCGGCCCTGGTGGGACATACCGCCCTGCGCAGCAACCATCTGGCGGACCTGTACCGCACGGCGAGCGCCAGCGAGATCGCGGCGATGCGCGGGCAACTGCGCGACAGCCTGGAGCAGGGCGCCCTGGGCCTGTCCACCGGGCTGGCCTACGCCAGTGCCTTCTGCGCCGAGACCGATGAGGTGCGTCAGCTGGCCGAGGAGTTGACGGCCTTCGGCGCGCTGTATGCCACGCACCTGCGCAGCGAGTTCGAGCCGGTGCTGGAGGCCATGGACGAAGCCTTCCTGATCGGCCGTTCGGCCAGGGCACCGGTGATCATCTCCCACCTCAAGTGCGCCGGCGCCGGCAACTGGGGGCGCAGCCCGCAACTGCTGGCGGCCCTGGAACAGGCGGCGCAGGAGCATCCGGTGGGCTGCGACTGCTATCCCTATTCCGCCAGTTCCTCGACCCTGGACCTCAAGCAGGTCACCGATGCCTATCGCATCACCATCACCTGGTCCACGCCGCATCCCGAGCAGGGCGGACGCGACCTTTCGCAGATCGCCGCCGACTGGGGGCTGGACCTGCAGGCCGCCGCCAAGCGCCTGCAACCGGCGGGAGCGGTGTACTACGGCATGGACGAAAGCGACGTGCGGCGCATCCTCGCCCACCCGCTGACGATGGTCGGCTCCGATGGCCTGCCGGAAGACCCGTTCCCCCATCCCCGGTTATGGGGCGCCTTTCCCCGGGTGCTGGGCCACTTCAGTCGCGACCTGGGGTTGTTCCCGCTGCACACCGCGGTGCACAAGATGACCGGCCTGTCGGCGGCGCGCTTCGGCCTGCGCCAGCGTGGCGAGATCCGCGAAGGCTATTGGGCCGACCTGGTGCTGTTCGATCCAGAGCGGGTCCGGGACGTGGCCGACTTCCAGGAACCACGGCGCCCGGCCCAGGGGATCGACGGGGTCTGGGTCAATGGCGTGAGCAGTTATGCCGCCGGCCAGGCCAGCGAGCAGCGCCATGGGCGCTTCCTGCCCCGGGATGGCGATTTGCGCCAGGGCTTCGATGCGCCAGGCTGATTTGTTGATCGCCGTCACAGTAGTGGCGCATTGATATTAAAGAAAGCTCGCGTGGCGCCGAAGTGCTGGCAATCGGGGTCGCTCTCAGCGACCTGTTTCCAGTCAGGGAGTCACCTAATGTGCTTTGGCAAAACCACCCCCGTCCTGCGCATCTTCGATGAAGCCGAGGCCCGGGCGTTTTACCTGGACTTCCTGGGCTTCCACCTCGATTGGCAGCACCGCTGCACCCACGACCTGCCGCTGTACATGCAGGTCTCCCGGGGCGAGTGCGTGCTGCATCTGTCCGAGCACCAGGGCGACGGCAGCCCGGGCGCCGCGCTGCGCATCCATACCGACGAACTGGAGGACTTCCAGCAGCAGCTGCTGGCCAAGCAGTTGCCGTTCACCGATCCGCGTATCCAGGCCATGCCCTGGGGCAGCCTGGACATGACCATCAGCGATCCTTTCGGTAACCGGTTGGTATTCACCAATACCATCAGTGCCTGATGCGGGTCAGGCCTGTGCGCAGGGGAGGGCAGCCTGGCGAAACTGGCCCGGGGTCAGGCCGGTGCGGGTCTTGAAGCTGCGGTGGAACGAACGGGGTTCGGTGAAGCCCAGGCGATCGGCGATGTCGTGGATCGACAGCTCGCTGTGCCGTAGATAGTGCTCGGCCAACTCCTGGCGCAGGTCGTCGAGGATCTGCTGGTAGGAGGTGCCGGCCTTGAGCAGCTGGCGCTGCAAGGTACTGACCGACACTTGCAGCTGTTCGGCCACCTGTTCCTTGCGCGGCAGGCCATCCTTGAGCAGTTGGCGCAGGACGTTCTGCACCTGCAGCGCCACCGGCGCATCGGCCAGCGAGGCCATCATCGCCTGGGCATGGTCTTCCAGGGTCTTGAGCAGCCGCGCATCGGCCTGGCGCAGGGGCAGTTGCAGGTAGTGCAGGGGTGCCACCAGGGCCGAGCAGGGTTGCTGGAACAGCACCGGGCAGCCAAATAGCGCTTCGTATTGCTCGAGCCGGGCCAGTTCCGGCAGTGGATGCTCGAACCACACCGCACCCGGCGAAAGCTGCGAGTCGGCGATCCAGCGGGCATACAGCAGCCAGGAGGCGAGCACGTTTTCCACCAGGTGCCGGCGGATGTCCGGGCGTTGGTGGCGGCAGCTCCAGATCAGGCGTACTTCGTCGCCTAGCACTTCGGCGCGGCTGGTGCCCATGTCCCCCACCAGTTTCTCGAACGGCATGATGCGGCCCATGGCTTCGCCCAGGGTCGCGCAGTTCATGGTGATGTAGCCCAGTACGTTCCAGGAGTTGGGTTTGACGAAGCGTGCCGAATTGAGCCCGAACAGCGGGTCGCCCGAATGCAGGCAGAAGTAGTCCAGCAGGCGTTCATGGACCTCCACCGGCAGGCGCAGGCTGGTGTCGTTCAACTGCGCCGCCTGCAAGCCGGCGGCCGCCAGCGCCGGTTCCGTGGCGATACCCAGCTGCTCGGCATAGAGCAGGTACTTGAGCAGGGGCGGGACCGAGGTAAAACCGAGGCTGGGCATGATTGGGTTCCTGGCAACGAATCCTTCGGACAGCAGGATGGAGACCGGGAAAGGTAAGGGCAAACCGCGAACGCTGTAAATGCCTGTCCGACAGGCCTCATGTAGCCGCTGCCGAAGGCTGCGGCTACATGAGCGAAGGGCGTGCTACAAGTCAGACGCGGAAGTGGCTGACCATCATTTGCAGTTGGCCGCCCAGGCGGGCCAGCTCGACGCTGGAGGCCGCGGTTTCCTCGCTGGCGGCGGCGGTCTGTTCCGACACATCGCGCACGTTGATGATGCTGCGGCTGATCTCCTCGGCCACGGCGCTCTGTTCTTCGGCCGCGGCGGCGATCTGCTGGTTCATCGACTGGATGTTGGACACCGTGCGGGTGATGTTCTCCAGGGAGGCGCCGGCCTTGCGCGTCAGGTCGACACTGCTGTCGGTCAGCACCCGGCTGTTGTGCATCACGGTCGCCACTTGCTGGGTACCGTTCTGCAGGCCGGCCACCAGTTCCTCGATTTCCTCGGTGGACTTCTGGGTGCGCTGGGCCAGGGCCCGGACCTCGTCGGCCACCACCGCGAAACCACGACCGGCTTCACCGGCGCGGGCGGCTTCGATGGCGGCGTTCAGGGCCAGCAGGTTGGTCTGTTCGGCCACGGCCTTGATCACGTCCATGACGCTGCCGATCTTGTCGCTTTCCTGTTGCAGCATGTTCATGGCGTCGGTGGAGCGCACCACTTCGCTGGCCAGGCGCTCGATCTGCTCGATGGCCTGGGCCACCACCTTGTCGCCTTCGCGGGCTTCGCCATCGGCGGCGGCCGCAGCCTGGGAGGCTTCCTCGGCGTTGCGCGCGACTTCCTGCACGGTGGCGGTCATCTCGTGCATGGCGGTGGCTACCTGGTCGGTCTCGACTTTCTGGCTGTTGACCCCGGCGCTGGTTTCCTCGGTCACCGCCGACAGTTCCTCGGCGGCACTGGCGATCTGGGTCACGCCGTCGCGGATACCGCCGATCAGCTCGCGCAGGGTCACGCCCATGCGGGCGATGCCTTGTTGCAGCACGCCCAGTTCGTCACGACGGGTGACGTGCAGGTCCTGGGTCAGGTCGCCGGAGGCAATGCGCTCGACCGCTACCAGGGTCTCGCGCAGCGGACGGGTGATCTGGCGGGTGATGATCACCGCGGCCAGCACGCCCACCAGCAGCGCCAGCAGGGTGCTGGTCAGTTGCAGGCTACGGGCCTGGGCACTTTCGACATCGCGGCGATCCAGCTGGATCTGGTACAGGGCATCGCTGCGCTCGACGATATCGGCGCCTTGGTCGGTCATTTCCTTGCGCGCCTGCACGGCGTCGGAGAAGGCTGCCTTGAAGGTCTGCAGCGAGCTGCGGTAGCCGGTCAGGGCCGTGGTCAGGCGTTGCAGGACATCGCCTTGGGTGCGGCTGAAGTGCTTGTTCAGCTGCTCGAGCTCGGTGATCGCGGCGTTGAGCTGGGCGACGGCCTTCTGCTCGGTCTCCGGGTTGCTGGTGGTGACGTAGCCACGCACTTCATAGCGGGCCAGCTGGAAGGCTTCCTTGGCCTCGGTGATGGCCTGGAACTGTTCGAAACGCTCGTCGCTCAGGGGCATCTGCTTGACACGCTCGTTGATCCCGTTGATCAGGTCGTTGGCGTCGTCGGCATTCTGGTTCATGGCCTGGCGCGCGGCGTTGCCGGTGCGGTAGGCGTTGCGCATCTTGTTCAGCGAGTCCTGGTAGGCGGCGATGGTCGCGCCCAGGCCTTGCAGCAGCTTGATGTTCTCCGGGCTCTGGAACGACGCCAGGAGCTTCTTCTGCTGGGCGCTGAAGTCGTCCAGGGTGACCTGGACATTCTGCGCGGCGGTTTCGTCGCCGTTGGTCAGCATGTATTGCAGGCGTGTGACTCGCAGCTTGGTCAGGCCGATGTTCAACTGGGTGATGTCGCTCATCCAGTTGCTGCGGTCGATCATGCCGCCCAGGCTGGTCCAGCCGGTCAGTGCAAGAATGGTGGTCAGGGCCAGGACCAGGCCGAAGCCCAGGCCCAACTTAAGGTTGACGCTGATGTTGGCGAACCAGCTATTCATTGAATTCCTCCAGGAACGTAGCGCTTCTTGATCTCAGTTGGCCGGAAGATTGTTGTTCTTGGTGACCAGCAAGGTGATTTGTAGGGGGTGTATCGGCGGGATGTGCCATAGCTAAAACGATTTCGTCGGCATTGCGCCAAGACAATGTTTCAGGCTTTGACGGCTATTTTGCGGGATGCACCGCCTTTGCGTTGAGCTTTTTTTCACATTGATTTCACCGCTGCCCCACGGTCATCCCCCTAGAGTCTGGCCGGTCGCTGCCCTTGGGCATGCGGCGCAGCTCGTCTGCCACCAGGCCTGCCTGGCCTCGGCACGGGCTGCTCGATAACCCGGATCATTCTCTAAAGGGCGACTGGAACGTGACCACAAGACTGGTATTGGCGCAGGCCAGGGGCCCATCCCTGGGACGCACCCTGGCCCGTTACAAGCGGCACCTGGCGTGGTTGCTGGGCCTGGGCCTGGGCCTTTTGGCGGGCCTGTACCTGCTCCAGTCGGCGGCGGTTCCCGACCTGGCCCACGGCAATGCCAGTGGGCTCAAGGCGTTGGCCAGCGGTTGGGCCAAGGGCGACATGATCGTCCTGGTGCGCCATGTGGAGCGCTGCGACCAGTCCAATGCCCCTTGCCTGGGGCCGGCCGACGGTATCACCGACCGCGCCCGGGACGTGGCGGTGGGGCTCGGTGCGCGGTTCGAGCAACTGGGCCTGGCCCATGCCGACATCTACAACAGCCCCCTGACCCGCACCGCGCAGACTGCCGGCTACATGTTCAGCAAGGTCAGCAGCGGCGACAACTGGCTCTTCAACTGCAAGGGCAACATGTTGCGCGACGCCCTGGCGCACAAGGTCGCCGGACATAACCTGGTGCTGGTGACCCACAGTGAATGCATGGCGCAACTGGAACGTGACCTGAAGCTGGCGACTCCGACCCTGGGATACGGCGCGGCCCTGTTCGTCACCACCGACACCCTGGACGGCGCACCGAAGATGCTCGGGTCGATCGAAGCCAGCGATTGGCGCTCGGTGAGCCTCAAGCCCTGAGGTCACCGAGTGGACGCGACTCTTGCCGATTCGCCTCTGGCTGGCCCATGGCATGAGCCTGCCCTGGTCTGCCGGGTGCGTCATCGGCACAGGCCAGAGGTGCTCGTTCAGCGGGAGGTACTGGCGTCCAGGCGCCGGATATTGCCGATCTGGCGCAGGCTCAGGCCGTATTTGTCTGCCAGGACGCTGCGTGAAATCCCGCCCATGCTCTCCAACTGGATGTTCTGGTTGCGGATCTGCCGGCAGAAGTGGTCGGCCTTGGGAATTTCCAGGGCCAGGCCCGCGAAGCGCTCGATCAGTGCATTGAGGGCATCGGCCGGCAGGATCAGGGCCAGGGTGGTGCGTTGGGCGTGCTTGGGGATGTACTTGGGGCGGCCGCCGTATTCGCAGGTCAGGCGATAGGCGTTTTCCAGGCCGATGCAGTCGATGAGGGCCTGGAGCGAATGGGGAAGTTGGCGAACATCGATAAGGCTGAGGTCTTTCACGTCCATTTGGTACCTCCTTGGAATTATGGATAAAGCCGGTTCGATGCTAAGGAGATGTCCATTCCGGTTTGCAGTAGGAAATCTCTCCCTTATTTCGGGGAACTATTACACCCCGATGTTGTATCGGCCCCAGCGCTGCTGCGCTGGATCGCGTCCGACGAACTGGGGAGGTGCGCGCCAGGTGGTCGCCAATTCCTGCGCCCGCCCAAGGGGCGCCAGGGCGCGAGCTATAGCGGGGGGGAATGATAAAAGGAGAAATTCCGGGGGTGGGCCGAATAATGGCTATTTGCCAATTTGCCGAGTAGAGTGCCGCCGCCCGGGAAATGATTCCCCGGCGTTTTGCTCATGGAGTCGTGTCGTGAAGTACATCAATAAAGTCGTTGCCACTGTCTGTTTCGGCGTGGTTCTCGCTGGTTGCACCGGCGCTCCGATGAAGACCCAGCAGCTGGACAGCAGCCAGTACACGGTCATCGGCCACAGTGAAGCGACCGCCACCGGGATCATGCTGTTCGGGTTCATCCCGATCCAGCAGAACAGCCGTTTCGTGCGTGCCCAGAATGCTGCCATCAAGGCCAAGGGCGGCGATGCGCTGATCAATACCCAGGTCCAGGAAAACTGGTTCTGGGCCTGGGTGCTCAATGGCTATACCACCAAGGTCTCCGGTGACGTGGTCAAGCTGAAGAACCCGCAGTAATCCTGCGCTTGCCGGGTGCGACCGACTCGCTCCGACAAGCTCGACGGCACCCCGATGGGTGCCGTTTTTCGTTGTGTCAGTGGGTGGGTGCCAGGTTGACGAAATAGTAGGCCTGGCGTCCCACCATCATCATTTTCTGCACCTGCAGCGGCGACTTGGGTGGCTCCAGCCCGCCCAGTATCGCCATGTGCTTGGGCGACTCGGCGAGAAACGCCATGAGCTGGGCCTCGGACTCCAGGTCCTGGAGCACCGTCTGGACGTAGAACACACTGGCTCCGGCGATGCGTTCGCGGGCCTGGTAGAGCACCAACTGGTGGCCCTCGGCGCGTAGCGCCTTGATCTGGTCGGTCACCGGCACGAAGGACATCTCGCGGTCCAGGCGCGGCGCGAACCACTGGGCGTTCGCCAGGTAGGCGGCCACCACCAGGCCCATCAGCCCCACGACCAGGCCCTTGCGTCGGCGTCCCACCGCGCTCCAGAACCCATTGCCCGCAGCGCGCCGGGCGAGGCGCTGGTACAGCACCGCCCCGTACTCGGCCGCCAGCACCGCCGCTGCCGGGGTCAGCGACATCAGGTACACGGTGCGCTTGCTCGACGCCAGGCACAGCAGGGTGAACTGCGCCAGCAGCCAGAGCACGAAGAACAGCAGGTAGCGGTTGTTCGCCAGTTCCTTGCGCCAGTGCCACAGGCCCAGGTAGACCAGGATGTTCCACGGCAGGAAGGCCTGGGGCAGCTTGGCCAGGTAGTAATAGAAGGGTTCGTAGTGGCCGGCCTCGACGAAGGAGCCGCTGAAGCGTCCGATGCTGTTGGTCCACAGCACTTGCGCCAGGGCGGCCGTGCCGCCGCGCTGGTACAGCAGCGCCAGCCAGATCGCCAGGGGCACCAGGCCCAGCAGGGTCAGCAAGGCGGGGCGTACCCAATGGCCCAGGGCCAGGCGCTTGGCAAGCAGGCTGTCCACCAGCAGGTAGGCGAAGATCACCACCCCCGGCATGGCCAGGCCCAGTACTCCCTTGCTCAGGGTGGCGATGGCGATGCCGGCGGCGAATGCCAGCCAGGCCAGGGGGGCTGGCTGGCGCTCCTGCTGGCGCCGGTGGGCCTGGAAGAACGCCAGCAGGGCCAGGGTCACGCCCAGGCTCAGCAGTGCATCCTCGCCCACGCCGCGTACGTTGCTCCAGTAGCTGGCCATGGTCGCCAGCATCAGCCCGGCCATCAGCGCCACTGCGGCGGGACGCCCGAAACGCCGCAACAGGCCATACAGCAGCATGACGCTGAACAGCCCGGCAAAGGCCGAGGCCAGGCGTACCGACAGGGGCGTACCGCCGAAGGCGCGGATGGCGCCGGCATCGAGCCACAGGCTCAGCGGCGGTTTCTCCAGGAAGGGCACGCCGAACAGGCGCGGAGTGACCCAGTCATCGTCCAGGTGCATCTGCATGGCGATCCCGGCGACCCGGGTTTCGGTGGAACCCTGCAGCTCATGGTTGCCCAGGGCGAAGAAGAACAGCAGGCAGGCCAGCAGGAACAACAACGGGGCAGGTCGTGACATGGATGGCGTCCGGGGAGGCAGGCGAGGGCTGCGGGCAAGCGCCGGAGTATACGCAGGCGAGTCTTAACGAATTGTGAACAAGTGGAGGGTTTTGGTGACAGTCGTGCTTAGCGGTCAGGGGGCGGTTGGGGCGCCGGCCAGGGGCCTCAGGTGATCCCGGTAGGAGCAGCCGGTCGACGCTCGAATGCTCGCGAGGGACGTCAACGGTAGCGCGTATTGGCTGGATAAACGCAGCGTTCACAAGTCCATCGCGGGCAAGCCTCGCCCCTACCATTTCCTTGACTGATCGGCATTGCAACCGCGGCGGGACTTCGGCGTACGCCGTGTCCAGTATCAGGCCAACGGCTTCCAGGTCACGCAACTGCCTGGTCGGCGGGCGTTGGGAAATCCCGGGCAGGCGCCATTGCAACTCATTGAAGCGCAGGAGAGTGTCGGGCGCTGGCGCGTCAGCGCAGATGGCGCCCGCTGCGCCACCAGAATATCAACCCCAGGAAGGCCCCCGAAGTGCTGAACAGCGGCGCCATGGACGCGTAGTTCTCCAGCTGGCTGGGCACTGGCGGCTCTTCGGGCAGGTCGACGTAGGAATCGGGCATCAGGGTCATCACCACGGGAATGGTCGGCAAGGCAAAGACTGCACCACAAAACAGATAGATCAGCACGTTGCGCCAGGCAAAACGATGGGCCAGCCAGAAGAACAGGGTGCAAGGCAGGGCTGTGAGAATACCGATCACCAGGCCGCTCGCCACCAGGGTCAGCAGGCCCATGAACAGCACCTGGAAAATCTCGGTCCAGCGCACGGTGCCGGCGCCGGCCAGCATCATCAGCATGAGTCCTGCCGACGCGACCACGGCCAGGGCGGTGACGCCGATGAAGTAGGCGGCGAACCAGTCTTCAGGTTGCACTGTGCGTTGGGTCGGGGGTGTCGAGGACATGGAAATATCGCTTCAGCAGGTAGGTGGGCTGGCCAAGGTCATGGCCCGTGTCTGTTCGTCGGCAAGCCGGTGTCTGGGGGATGGCGTCAGCGCAGGTGACGTCCGCTGCGCCACCAGAAGATGGCGCCCAGAAAGGCTCCCGAAGCGCTGAACAGCAGCATCGCGGGCAGATAGCGGGCCACGCCGGGGGCGTTGGTTGAAAGGCTGATGAAACCGGAAAGCAGGCTCTTCACCACCGCAATGGTGGGCAGGGCGGCCAGGGCGCCGCACACCAGGTAGATCGGCAGGCGGTGCCAGGTGAACCGCTGGGCCAGCCAGAAGAACAGAACACTGGGCAGGGCGGCGCTGATCCCGATCACCACCGTGCTCAGCAGCAGCACCACCACGTAGAACGATATCGAGCCGCCCAGGTCGCTCCACGGATCCCGGTTGGAGACCTGCAGTATCACGCAGACCGTGAGCGTCAGTACCAGGGCCAGCGCCGCGACGCCGATGAAGTAGGTGGCGACCCAGTCACTGGGTTGTACGGTTCGAACAGGGAGGGAAGGCTGGGACATGGTAGGCAATGGCTGCAGGTTGAGGATGACCACCCCAGGCTATCGGTAAGCGCGCTGGTGGACTGTGGAGTTTGCGTGGTTTTTTTGCGACGAAGGCTCACGGGCGGATGACGCCGGGGGAGCAAATCACTTATACAAGCAGGGCTGTGATCCATGTTGGCGTCAGTCACCCAGAAGGAGATGGAGATGATCAAGTTCCTCAACGTAACCGAGTTGCCCCGTACCCCTGTGCATTGCCACGCCGGCTCCGTCAACGGAGCGATCAATGCCTGGGAGCTGAAAAATCGGGCTCTCAATACGAAGGGGTTTGTTTCATGTCTAAAGAATTACTCGGAGTTTCTGCTGTAGGGCTGATGGTGCTGGGCGAGTTCTGCGCCATCTACAGTGAAGTGGTGGTCGCGCGGCTGGCCCATGCCGGCAACACGGGGAGCAGCGGACTCTTGGTGCCGGTGCTGATCATGTGCCTGGGTGGCCTTTGCCTGCTGGCGGCCTACTGGCTGGGATACATGGCGGTGGGGGATATCTGGATCGTCACCGTGGTCTCGGTGACTTCGCTGCTGCTCCTGGAACCGCTGGTGATCTGGGCGCTGTTCCAGCAGATGCCCGGGCGCGGTGCGCTGATCGGCTTCTGCCTGGGCGCGCTGGGCATGTTGTCCGCCGTGTTCCTGTAGCGCGGATCTCGCAGGCCGGGCCTGGCAGGTCAACTGCCGGGCCTGCGACCTTTCAAGCCCGGTCCCGGGCGAAGTAGCGACTGGGCGCCTGCCCCAGGAGCTTGCGAAACACCCCGGTGAAGGCGCTCGGGCTGCTATAGCCCAGGCGCACCACCGCGGCCAAGAGGCAGGCTGGCCGCCCCGGCAAGGCGCGGCAGCAGTGAAGGGGCGCCCTGTGGCCCTGTTCAACCTGAGCCAGGGCGTCGCCCTTGGCACCGCGTCGCTGGCGATCCGGTTCCGCGTGCTCCCTGGCCCGCTGACGAAGCGCCGCGATTTTCAGAAGGTCGTTCAGGCACTGTTCAGTGGTCGCTCCGGCAACATTGCCTGCTTCCCGCCGAGCCCAGGCACCGGCACTTTCTGGTAGAGCGAAGATGGTTCGAGAAAAGCGTTTCGGTGCAGAGTCCTGGGCGGTATACCTGGTGGCGCTGGTGTTGTTCACCTGGGGCATCTGGGACGAGCAGCCCCAGGGCTTCGATGGGCGTTGGGCACTGTTTCTGCAGGAGATGTTCCGTCACGGCGCCAGTTTGTTTCCCACCACCTATGGCCAGCCCTATCCGGACTACCTGGGGACTGCGACTTTTTTCAGCTACCTGTTCGCCCAGGTGTTCGGCGCCCCCAACCACCTGGCCAATATCCTGCCCACGGCCCTGGCGTCGGCCGGGGTGCTGGCCCTGCTGTATCGCTTGCTGGCGCCCCAGGGGCGGACCTGGGCCCTGCTTTCGGTACTGCTCACGGCGCTGACCAGCCAGTTGCTCGACAAGTCGCGTTCGGTTTGCCTGGACCAGATGATTTCCCTGTTGTGCCTGGGCGCCTTCTACCTTTTGCACTCCGGCGAGCAGCTGGGCTCGCGGTGGCGACAACTGGCGGTGTTGCCGCTGCTGGTGCTGGCTTTTGCCATCCGCGGGCCCCTGGGGTTGGTGGAGGTGTGTGGCGTGATCTGCTTCTACTGGTTGCTGGGCGATGCTCGTACCCCAGAAGCGCGCAAGGCGATGTTCATGCGTGTAGTGGGTTACGGCATCGCGGGGCTCGCGCTGCTGGCCGGCTGCTGGTGGCTGCTGATGAAGCTTGCCTATATCAGTGGCGGTGACGGTTTTGTCCAGCAGGTCTACGGCATGCAGGTGCGTGGGCGCCTGGATGAGAGCGGCGAGCCGTTCTACTTCTACTTCCAGCTGTCGCTGTACCGTTACTTTCCGGTCGTGCCCCTGGCCCTGGCCACGCTCTGGGTGCTACGGCGCCAGTGGGCCCGACGCCATGTCGATGCGCAGTTGCAACTGGTGCTGCGCCTGGGGGCTTGTGGCCTGATGATCTTGTTCGGGCTTTCTGTGCCGAGTTTCAAGCGCGCCTACTACATCCTGCCCATGGTGCCGATGTTCGCTGCCGTGGCGGCCTACGGCCTGCTCAACGCCAAGGGATGGCTGGCCCGCGTGGGCCAGGGCTACCAGTGGCTGGTGGCCTTGTTGCCGGGGCTGTGCATCGTGGTGCTGTTCATCCTGCGCCATAGCTGGCACAAGCACGGCTACTGGCCGCCGGTGTCGATGCCGTTGCTGGTCGTCATCTTCGCCTTGCTGCAAGTGCTGGCGTTGTACCACTGGCGGCGCACCATGGCAGACCGGGGACGCCGCCTGGTGTTGCTCAGTGGCCTGGCCCTGGCGGCGCAATGGCTGCTGCTGGTATCGGTGGTGGATCCGGCCAAGGACTTGCAGTTCGATACCCAGGGCTTCGTCTCCCAGGTCGAGCGCTTGCGGGCCGAACGGCCCGGGCCGCTGGTGTTCTTCAACCTCGGCCAGGACACCTGGGCGGTGCGCTACATGATGAACCTGGACTATGACGAACGACCGCTGTTCGTCATGGACGACGCCGTGCAACAACTGGATCGGCTGCCCCATGGCTCTTGGGTGATTGTCGCGCGCAAGGAACGCGGACAACTCCAGGGCACTGCGCTGGAGCACCTGCAGCCGGTGTACGAGGGGCGCTTGAACGATAATCCCTGCCTGGTGTTCAAGTTGCCCTAGCGCCTTGGCAGCCGGCGCGCCACAACGTAATTTGGCCCTTTGACCAGGGCCAGGCAGGGAGCGCTCATGCAGTGTCAGGTACGTGAAGCCGCAGCGGCCGATGCCCCGCGGATCAGCCAGGTGATCCTGGCGGCGCTGCTCACCAGCAATGCCCGGGATTACCCGGCAAGCGTGAACGAACGGGTCCGGCACAGTTTCACCGCCGCCGGGGTGCTGCAGCTGATGCAGCGCCGGCGGATGTTCGTCGCCTGGGTCGATGGCGTGCTGGTGGGCACCGCCAGCCTGGACGCCAATGTGGTGCGTACCATGTTCGTCGAGCCCTCCTGGCATAAGCGCGGTGTCGGCCGGCACCTGATGACCGTCTTGCAGCAAGCGGCCAGGGAGGCCGGCGAGCAGTCGTTGATCGTCCCGGCCTCGATCACCGCCGAAGGTTTTTATGCGCGCCTGGGGTTTCGCACGGTGCGCGAGCAGTTCGACGGCCAGGAGCGGACCCTGGTCATGGAGCGCCCGCTTTGAGCAAGGGCGATAAAAAAGCCGCGCCTTCCGGGGGAGGGCGCGGCCGGGTCGTATCCGGGTCAGCCGATCAGCGGATCGCCACCGGGTTGATGTTGACCTGGGTCGAGCCTTTGTACAGCGGTTGGCCGAGGACGAACATGAACTCCCAGGCCTTGTCCCGGACCAGCGCCCGGCTGTCGATCAGCTCCAGGTTGTAGATGCCGTTCTTGGCCAGCATGTACTGGTTGACCGGGAACTCCTGGCCATCTTTGGCCGGGTAGATTTCCGAGGCCCAGGTGTCGCCGCCGAAGGCCACGATCTGCTTGTCCACCAGCCACTTGGCGGCCTCCATGCCGATACCGGGCTCGACCGCGAGGAATTTCTGGTTGTCCTTGCCGATCAGCTCCAGCCAGCCGGTGTTGAATAGCACCACGTCACCCTTGCGGATGCTGACGCCCTGCAGGTCCAGGGCTTTCTGGATATCGGCGACGGTGAACTCGGTCTTCTCCGGGACGATGGCCTTGCCGTAGACGGCGGTCATGTCCAGCACCACGCCCCGGGTCACGATCGGCGGCACTTTCTCGATGCCGAGCTTCTTCACGCCCTCGACGCTGACGAAGTCCGCCGCACGATTGCCGTTGTAGTAGACGTTGTCGATACCGATGTGGCCGATCCCGTTGAGCTGGGTGCCGACCCCGGTCCAGCCCACCACCAGTTCATCGTTGAAGGTGAACTTGTTGGGCCCCAGGGAGGTACCGCCGGCTTCGCCGGGTTGCACGTTGGTCAGGTGGAAGCTGCGGTGGCGGAAGGCCGGCAGGTTCTTGTCGATGGGCACCGCCAGCGGATAGGTCTTGCCGGTCTTGATCAGCTTCGCGGCATCGAGCACCGATTGGGCATCCAGCAGGTTGACCGCGCCGATCTCGTCTTGCGCGCCGTATTTGGAGGGGTACCACTTCTGGGTATCGGCGGCATGGGCCGCACCGATGGAAAACACCAGGGTGAAGGGCAGGATCAAGCGATTGAACATGGGAAAGTCCTTGGCAGGTTGCAGTGGGGCCAAGGTACGTGGCGCGGCCTGGGGGAAACAGGCAGGTATGCTCAATACAGTTGTTCGTAGAAGTCAGCAATAGCGGCTGGAATCCGTATCGCCGATGGTCAGGAGCCGCTTTGCCTGGGTCCTGGAATGCAACTGGTCTGAGTCGCTTTGATTTTTTTGTAGGTAATGTATACGTTACTTTTACATTTGATTGTTACGTATATAGAACATGGATCATGCACTCATTACATTGCGTCTAGGTGAGCAGATTCGCCAGCGCCGCCTGAACCGCGGGTTGACCCAGGCCAGCTTGGCCTCCCTGGCGGGCATTACCCGGCAGAAAGTCATAACCATCGAAAGGGGCGATTTGTCGGTGGGCATGATGGCGTACGCACGAGTACTGGCAGCTCTGGACTGTGAGTTCACTCTGATGCCTGCCGCCATGCCCACGTTGGACGAGATCCAGGGAGTGTTCGAGTGATGCCGGCCATGCTGCAAGTTGCAACGCCAGAGGGTGGGAGCGGAAAGGTCTTCAATACCGCCGGGGACTATCTGTTTCGCTACCACGAAGACGCCGTGGCCCAGGCCGCTATCAGTCTGTTGATGCCTGTGCGCCTGGAGGAATACCGCTACCGCGAACTGCACCCGATTTTCCAGATGAACCTGCCGGAAGGTTATGTTCTGGAGCAGTTGCGCAACCGTCTGGCCAAGTTGGTGAGCATCGATCCCATGTTGCTGTTGGCCCTGTCTGGCAGCAGTTCTCCCATCGGCCGGGTAATGGTGCACTCCCCTGAAATCGATGCGCTCTTGCAACGCCAGCAGTTTGCCGGAGAACGGCTTGAGGAAATCCTGGCCTGGGACGGTACCGAGGATATTTTCGCTGGCCTGGTGGATCGCTACATCCTGCGCGCCGGTATCTCGGGTGTTCAGCCCAAGGTGCTGGTGCCTGAGCAGCAGGACGCCATGCCAGCGCGTTTTACCTCGAAGACTTCCGACTTGATCATCAAAAGTGGCCGGGATGAGTTTCCAGGGCTGGCGATCAACGAATTTCTTTGCATGTCCATGGCCCGGGAGGCGGGGATTGCGGTTCCGGAGTTCTATCTATCCGCCAACGGCAAATTGTTCGTCATGCGTCGCTTCGATCGGGACGAGCGGCTCGACCCACTGGGGTTCGAGGACATGGCTGCGCTGATGGGGCTGGGCACCGAACAGAAGTACAGCAAGAGTTATTCGGCGATTGCCAAGGCAGTCCGCCTGTTCTGTGCGCCCGAGCACGTGCGGGGCTCGTTAGACCAGTTGTTTGCCATGGTAAGCCTGAGTTGCATCGTGGGTAATGGCGATGCCCACCTGAAGAATTTTGGCCTGTTGTACTCCGATCCTACCCAGCGCAACGCACGGCTTGCGCCGGCCTACGACATCGTCAATACCACCGCGTACATTCCGGAAGATGTCCTTGCACTGGATCTGCTTGGCAACAAGTCTCTGTTCTCTTCGCGCCAAGGCTTGCTGGAATTTGCCAGGGTCTGTGATGTAGCGCGGCCCGAAGAGGTCATTCGCGAGCAGCTACAAGTTGTGGAGCGGGTGTTGGCCCGTTCGCCAGAATGGGTTGAACAAGCACCGCAGGTCGTCGCCGCAATCAGGCAGTGTGCCGAGCCGTTCATGAGAACCTTCGGCTAGCTCCAGGCACACGCTGGCAGCCCCGATAGCCACTGAGCTGCCAGAAACTCAAGCTTCCCCCCGCAATTCTTCCACATCGATCTTCTCGTCGCCGATCCAGCGCCGGGCGCCGCAGCCGTTGCGCGAGTAGATATCCCCCGGGTTGTTCATCTTGCAATGGTCCATGGACATGCAGCCGCAGCCGATGCATTCCTCCAGGCTCATGTTCAGCCGTTCCAGCTCGGCGATGCGCTGTTGCACCCGGGCTTTCCAGGTGGCGGACAGGCGTTGCCAGTCTTCGCCCATGGGGGCGTGGTTGTTGGGCAGGCCGTCGAGCTGCTCGCTGATTTCCTCCAGGGAGAAGCCCACCCGCTGGGCGAACACTATGTAGGCCACGCGCCGCAGCACCGAGCGTGGATAGCGCCGGTGGCCGCTGCCGGAGCGGGCTGAATTGATCAGCCCGCGGGACTCGTAGAAACGCAGCGCCGAGGCGTTGACTCCGCTGCGTCGGGCGATTTCGGTGATGGTCAGGTGAGGATCGCCTTGGGAATACATGCTCGCTCCTGGGAGGGCTTTACTTAAAGTTGACTTTAACTTGTACCGTGCCGGCAGCAAAAAAACCAATGTTCGATTGTCGGGGAGTGCATGTTCGTGAATTCAGCCCAGCGAGTTCTCTACCGGGCCCGTGGTGTATCGCGAGGTGTGGCGTTGTACGGCGTGGTCCTGGCCTTGGCGGCCTGTGGTGAAAGCAAGGCGCCCCCGGCGGCGCAGGCTCCGGAAGTGGAGGTCAGTACCCTGGCCTTGCGCAGTATCCGCGAGTGGGACCAGTTCAATGGGCGCATCAGTGCGGTGGACACCGTCGACCTGCGGCCACGGGTCAGTGGTTATGTCGACCGGGTGGCGTTTCGCGATGGTGAACAGGTGCGCCAGGGCCAGGTGCTGTTCGAGATCGATCCGCGGCCTTACCGCGAGGCCCTGGCCAGCGCCGAGGCGCGCCTGCAGCAGGCCCAGGCTTCGCTGCGCCTGGCCAAGGCCCAGGACCAGCGCGGCCAGGCGCTGGTTCGCCAGGCGGCGATTTCTCGCGAGGAGGGCGATATCCGCAGCGCCTCCCTGGGCCAGGGCCAGGCCCAGGTCAATGCGGCCATCGCCGATGTTGCCATGGCCCGGCTCAACCTGGGGTTCACCCAGGTGCGGGCGCCGTTCGCCGGGCGCGCCGGGCGGGCGCAGATCACCGCCGGCAACCTGGCCCAGGCCGACCAGACAGTGTTGACCACGGTGGTGTCCCAGGACCCGATATACGTCTACTTCGATGCCGACGAGCACAGCTTCCTGCGCTACAGCGACCAGGCCGTGGCGGGTGCCCGCCCGGGGCTGGCCCATCAGGTGCGGGTCGGCCTGGCCAGCCAGCGCGACAGTTTTCCCTTCAGTGGCCAGGTGGACTTCCTGGATAACCGGGTGGATGCCACCACCGGCACCATCCGCGCCCGGGCGGTACTGCCCAACCCCGACGGCAAGCTGACCCCCGGGCTGTATGCGCGGGTGCGCCTGGAGGGCGCCGGGGAAACCCAGGCGCTGCTGGTGGACGATCGCGCGATCCTCACCGACCAGAACCGCAAGTACGTGTATGTGCTGGGCCCGGAGGACAAGGCCGTGCGCAAGGACGTGACCCTCGGGCGCTTGCTCGATGGCTTGCGGGTGATCGAGTCGGGCCTGGCCCCAGGCGACCAGGTGGTGGTCAGCGGCGCGCAGAAGATCTTCTACCCCGGCATGCCGATCCGCCCCAAGGAGGTGGCGCCGCCCGTCGCGAAGCCGTCGTTGAGCCCTGATGCCCCGGCGTTGTCGGCCCACTGACGGAGACGGAACATGGATTTCTCGAAGTTCTTCATCGACCGGCCGATTTTCGCCATTGTCTTGTCGATCATCATTTTCGCCCTGGGGCTGATCTCGATCCCGCTGCTGCCCTCCGGGGAATACCCCGAGGTGGTGCCGCCCAGCGTCATGGTCCGCGCCACTTATCCTGGCGCCAACCCCAAGGAAATCGCCGAGTCGGTGGCGGTGCCCCTGGAGGAGGCGATCAACGGCGTCGAAGGCATCATGTACATGAAGTCGGTGGCCGGCTCCAACGGCACCCTGGCCCTGACCGTGACCTTCAGCCCCGGCATCGATCCGGACGCCGCCGCAGTGCGGGTGCAGAACCGCGTCAGCCAGGCGTTGTCACGCTTGCCGGAGGAGGTGCGGCAATACGGCGTCACCACCCAGAAGCAGTCGCCGACCCCGCTGATGTACGTCAGCCTGTATTCCAAGGAAGGCCACTACGACTCGCTGTACTTGCGCAACTACCTCACCCTGCACGTCAAGGATGCGCTGTCGCGCCTGCCCGGCATCGGTGATGTCGGGGTCTATGGCTCCGGTGACTACGCCATGCGCCTGTGGCTGGACCCCGATGCCCTGGCGTCTCGCGGGTTGACGGCGGCCGACGTGCTGAGCGCCGTGCGCGAGCAGAACGTGCAGGTCTCGGCGGGCCAGCTGGGGGCCGAACCATCGCCGCAGAAGGCCGATTTCCTGTTGTCGATCAACGTTCGCGGACGCCTGCGCAGCGAGCAGGAGTTCGGCGATATCGTGCTCAAGTCCGGCAGGGACGGCCAGGTGGTGCGGTTGTCCGACGTGGCGCGCATCGAGCTGGGAGCTGGCGACTACACCCTGCGTGCCTCCCTGGATGGCAAGGAGCAGGCCACCGTGGGCATCTTCCTGCTGCCGGGGGCCAACGCCCTGCAGGTGGCCGATGCGGTCTATGCCAAGTTCGACGAGCTGGCGCAGACCTTCCCCGAGGACGTGGCCTACAAGGCGATCTGGGACCCGACGGTGTTCGTCCGCGAGTCCATCGCCGCGGTGCAGCACACCCTGATCGAGGCGGTGATCCTGGTGGTGCTGGTGGTGATCGTGTTCCTGCAGACCTGGCGGGCTTCGATCATCCCGCTGCTGGCGGTGCCAGTGTCGATCATCGGCACCTTCGCCTGGCTCTATCTGCTGGGGTACTCGATCAACACCCTGACGCTGTTCGGCATGGTGCTGGCCATCGGCATCGTGGTGGACGACGCCATCGTGGTGGTGGAGAACGTCGAGCGCTTCATCGCCCAGGGCCTGCGCCCGCGGGAGGCCGCGCACCGGGCGATGAAGGAGGTCTCCGGGCCGATCGTCGCCATCGCCCTGGTGCTGTGCGCGGTGTTCGTGCCCATGGCCTTCCTCTCGGGCGTCACCGGGCAGTTCTACAAGCAGTTCGCGGTGACCATCGCCATCTCCACGGTGATCTCGGCGATCAACTCGCTGACCCTGTCGCCGGCGCTGGCGGCCAAGCTGCTCAAGCCCCACGATGCCCCCAAGGACCCCCTGGAACGCTTGATCCAGCGCCTGCTGGGCGGCTTCTTCAAGGTCTTCAACCGCTTCTTCAATCGCAGCTCCGAGCGCTACCAGGGATCGGTCACCGGGATCCTGCGTCATCGCGGCAGTGTCTTCGCGATCTACGGCCTGTTGCTGGTGGCCACGGTCTGGCTGTTCCAGATCGTGCCCGGCGGTTTCATCCCGACCCAGGACAAGCTCTACCTGTTCGCCGGCACCAAGCTGCCCGAGGGGTCGTCGCTGTCGCGTACCGACGAGCTGACGCGCAAGGTCATCGAGACCGCCCTGAGCGTGGAAGGCGTGGACATGGCGCCGGCCTTCAGTGGTCTGAATGCCTTGCAGGGGGTGAATACGCCCAACGTGATGGCGGCGTACATCATCCTCAAGCCGTTCGACCAGCGCACCCGCAGCGCCGCTCAGATCAACGCCGAGCTCAACGCCAAGCTGTCGCAACTGCATGAAGGCTTCGCCTATGCGCTGTTGCCGCCGCCGATCCAGGGCCTGGGCAACGGCTCGGGCTACGCCTTGTACCTGGAGGATCGCGAGGGCCTGGGCTACGGCGCCCTGCAAGGGGCCATGAGCGCCTTCCAGGCGGCCGTGGCCCGGACCCCGGGCATGAGCTTCCCGGTGAGTTCCTACCAGGCCAACATTCCCCAGCTGGAAGTGCAGGTCGACCGGGTCAAGGCCAAGGCCCAGGGCGTGGCCCTGAGCGATGTGTTCAACACCTTGCAGGTCTACCTGGGCTCGGCCTACGTCAACGACTTCAACCTGTTCGGGCGGGTGTACCGGGTGATGGCCCAGGCCGACGCCCGTTATCGCCAGAGCGCCGAGGACATCGGCGCGCTGCGGGTACGCAACGACCGGGGCGAGATGGTGCCGCTGGCGGCGATGATCACCGTCACCCACACCTTCGGCCCGGACCCGGTGGTGCGCTACAACGGCTACCCGGCGGCGGGGATGATCGGCGATGCCAACCCCAAGCAGCTCTCCTCGGCCCAGGTCCTGGTCAAGTTGCAGGAGATCGCCGACCAGGTGCTGCCCAAGGGCATCGTCCTTGCGTGGACCGACCTGAGTTATCAACAGGTGACCCAGAGCCATGCGGCGCTGGTGGTCTTCCCCCTTGCGGTGATGCTGGTGTTTCTGGTGCTGGCGGCGCTCTATGAAAGCTGGACCCTGCCCCTGGCGGTGATCCTGATCGTGCCGGTGTGCATGCTGGCGGCGCTGAGCGGGGTATGGCTCAGCGGTGGCGACAACAACGTGTTCGTCCAGGTCGGGCTGGTGGTGCTGATGGGCCTGGCCTGCAAGAACGCGATCCTCATCGTCGAGTTCGCCCGGGAGCTGGAAGCCCAGGGCTGGGGTATCGTCGACGCGGCGCTGGAGGCCTGCCGCCTGCGTCTGCGGCCGATCGTCATGACTTCGGTGGCCTTCATCGCCGGGGCGGTGCCGTTGCTGATCGGTACGGGCGCCGGTAGCGAGATCCGCGCTGCCACCGGGATCACGGTGTTCTTCGGCATGCTCGGGGTGACGCTCCTGGGCTTGTTCCTGACCCCGGTGTTCTACGTGACCCTGCGCAAGCTGGCCGGTGGCTCGGTGCATGCCCTGGCGCAGGCCGAGCCGGTTCAGCCGTAGGGCTGCCTGGCGCAACGAGACAGCGGGTGCCTTCGGGCACCCGCTGTCGGTTCAGGCCGGGCTTTTGTGGCTTGTACCGAGCCTATCCGAGCTGGTGCCTTACGCCAGCGCCAGCCGCCGTGGGCGCAGCCAGCCGATGATCACGGCGGCGATCAGCAGGAAACCCAGGTAGCCGAAGAACGGGTAGACCTGGCCCACCAGGCTGATGAAGCCCACCAGGCTGCCGACGAAGGCCAGGGCCCCGGCCAGGATCGAGCCGATGCGGAACTGCCGGGTGCCGGCGGGCAGCAGGCGGGCGGAGAAGGAGTACAGGGTGCCGACGGCGGTGTTGAGGATCATGCAGAAGATGATCAGCGCCATCAGCAGGCCCAGGGTCGGCGAGACTTCGCTGGCGATCGACAGCATCGGCATCGGCAACTGCGCCACGCTGTCCAGGCGCGACAGCAGGCCCAGGCTCATCACCAGCATCAAGACGCCCAGCAAGGCGCCACCAAGGATGCCGCCCCACATCGCCTGTTTCTCACCCTTGGCCGCACCACCCATGATCGCCAGGATCGGCACCCCGGCGACGATGTTGTAGGAGACGTAGAGCAGGGCGCCCAGCAGCCAGTGGCTGGCCCCGGCCTGTTGCTGGCTGGCCAGGTGGTCGAGTTGCTCGAAGTCCAGGTGGCGGGTCGCGGCGCCGTACAGGGCGATGCCCACGGCGGTGATGATGAGGAACGGGGTCACCGCGCCGATCATGCCGATCACCTTGTGTACGTCCAGGCAGACGATGGCCACCACCACCAGGGTCACCAGCACGCTGCCGGTGATGGCCGGGATGCCGAACTGCTGCTCCAGCAGGGCGCCGCCACCGGCGAGCATGACCACGGTCACGGCGAACATGAAGAAGGTGATCATCAGGTCCACCAGGGCGCCCAGGTGCCGGCCGCACAAGGCATGCACCACGTCCTTGTGCGAGGCAGCCCGCAAGCGGCTGCCCAGGCTGGCCAGGGCCATGCCGAGGAAGGTGAACAGCGCGGCGCTGACCACGGCCCCGAGCAGGCCCCAGACACCGAAATCGACGAACATCAGCAGCAGCTCCCGGCCGGAGGCGAACCCCGCCCCGACAATCACACCGACGAAGGCGCCGGCGATCTTCAGACTTTCTTTCATGACGATTGGCCTCGGATTGTTCTTGTTATGTAAGGAGGACGCCACGGCGCTGGAGGGCCGTGGTCATCCTGGGCATCGCACTTGAAGGTTGGGCGGGTGGCTCAGTTGTCCCCGACCCAGACCTGGACTTCGATCTCTACGTCCACGCCCAGCGCCAGTTGCGCAGCGACCGTGGAGCGCACCGGGAAACCGTTCTTGAAGTAGCCCTGGTACACCTCGTTGAAGCCGGCGAAGTGCTGCATGTCGGTGATCCAGACGGTGCTTTTCACCACCTGGTCGAAGCTCGCGCCGCACTCGGCCAGGGTGTCGCCGATGCGCTGCATGGCCGCGTCGGTCTGGACGCGAATATCGCCACGTACCACTTCGCCTTCGGCGCTCATGGGGATCTGCCCGGAGAGAAACAGGAAGCCGCCGACCCGGATCGCCCTGGAGAAGGGCAGGGGCAGGGAGCTGGGGTAACGCTGGATTTCGTTGGACATGGAGTATTCCTCGTGGACGGGGTTTGGATTAACGCAAGCGTGCCGGGGCCAGGCGCTGCGGGTCGACGCCCTGGCCCAGCAGTTCTTCGGGGACCGGTTGGCCGAGCAACAGGGCACAGGCCAGTTGCGAGACACCGGCGGCCGACTGGATGCCGTAGCCGCCCTGGGCCGCGAGCCAGAAGAAGCCTTCGCGGTCGTCGTCCCAGCCCACCACCAGGTCGCCATCGGCGACGAAGGAGCGCAGGCCGGCCCAGCTGTGGCGCGGACGGCGGATGTTCAGCGAGGTGGCGTTCTGGATGTGGTAGATGCCGGTGGCGATGTCCAGCTCCTCGGGCATCACGTCCTGGGGCGGTACCGGGTCGGCGTTGGCCGGGGAGCCGAGCAACTGGCCGGCATCGGGCTTGAAGTAGAAGCTTTCGTCGATGCCGATCACTGCCGGCCAGCGGCTGAAGTCGGTGTCTTGTGGACCTTCGAAGATGAAGGCGCTGCGCCGGCAAGGTTGCAGGCCCACGGGCGCCACGCCGCACAACCGGGCCACCTCGTCGGCCCAGGCGCCGGCGGCGTTCACCAGGCTGCGGGCCTGCACCTGCCGGCCATTCTTGAGCCTGAGGAGCCAATGGCGGTCTTCGCGGGTGGCCTCGACCATCTGCGCGTCGCACTGCAAGACCCCGCCGGCCCGGCGCATGGCCCGCAGGAAGCCCTGGTGCAGGGCGTGCACGTCCAGGTCCTGGGCAGCGGTTTCCAGCATGGCGCCAGCGATGGCCTCGGGACGCAGGCAGGGCACCAGCGCCTGGGCCTGGTCGGCGTCGATCAGGCGCACATTGGCCGAGCGGGCGCGGGTTTCCTCGTAGGTCTGCTGCAATTGATCCAGCTGTTCGTGGTTGGCGACGTACAGGCAACCCCGGGGTTCGAGCAGCGGGTGCTCGCTGAAGCCTTCCGGAGGCCGTTGATAGAAGGCCCGGCTGGCGCGGGTCAGGGCCTGGATCTGCGGGGTGCCGTAGGCCTCCATGAACATCGCCGCCGAGCGCCCGGTGGCGTGATAGCCCGGCTGCGATTCGCGTTCCAGCACCAGCACGCTGGCCTGGCCGGCCAGGCGGTAGGCCAGGGAGGCTCCGGCGATACCGCCGCCGATGATGACGAAATCGAAGCATTGGGTGTCGTGCATGGCGAACTACCTTCATTGTCCGGAAAAGGGTTGCGAGATAAATTCTCGCATACGAGAAATCTAAGATATGAGAATTTTCCAGTCAACCGGAGATCATGGGGTAATATTTCGCCATTGGCCCCGGCTCCTGTCGCGGCAGTCCTTATCCGCCTGACAGAGAGCCTCCATGAGTGCCGACCGAGCCCAGCCCGCCTCGTGCTCCCCCGCCCATCCACTGACCGACCGGACCCAGGTCGGCGCGCGCCTGCGCAGCATCCGCAAGGCGCAGAAATTGACCCTCAAGCAGCTCTCGGAACGTTCCGGCGTGGCGCTGTCGACCTTGTCGAAAATGGAGCTGGCCCAGGTTTCGGTGAGTTATGAAAAGCTCGCGGCGGCGGCCCGGGCCCTGGGTGTGGACATCGCCCAGCTGTTCGCCCCGTCGGCCATGGCCAGCCGGGCGGTGCAGCCCACGGTGGTCAGTACCACCATCGCCGATGCCCCGGGCTACAGCACCGGCAACTATGACTACCACCCCATGGCCGGCGACTTTCCCGGGCGCAACATGACGCCCATGTATGCGCGGATCTTCGCCCGTGAGCTGCAGCAGTTCGAGGACTACATCCGTCATCCTGGGCAGGAGTTCGCCCTGGTGCTGTCCGGGCGGGTGCGCATCCAGTTCGAGACGGGGGAGCAGGTGAGCATCGGGCCGCAGGAAACCGCCTACTTCAACAGCAGCATCGGCCATATCTACCTGACCGAAGGCGTGGAAGACGCCGAGGTGATGGTGGTGATGTCCGAGCGCTGAGCCCGGCGCCTGCCAGCCCAGGCCGCGGGAGGCCTGGGGCGAGGGGGAGATCAGCGGGCCAGGGATTCGTCGAGGAATTTCACCACGGTGCCCATGCAGGCCATGCGCTCCTCGATGTGGGGCATGTGGCTGGAGGCTTCGAACAGCGCCCAGCGAATATCCGGCACGAGATCCAGGAACGGCTTGACCACGGTTGGCGTGGCTTCGTCGTGGCGCCCGGAAATCAACAGGGTCGGCACCTTGATCCGGTGCAGGCCATCGACGATGGACAGGTCCCTGGTGTTGCCGATGATGTGGAATTCGTTGGGGCCGGTCATGGCGTGGTAGACGGTCGGGTCGGCATCGACCTGGGCGAAGGTGCGCGCCACTTCGTCCGGCCAGGGGCTGATCCGGCACACATGGCGGTCGTAGAACACCCGTGATGCGGCGAGGTATTCGGCGGCCCCGTAGTTACCGACCCGCTCGTGCTCGAGCAGCGTCTGCTGCACATCCTCTGGCAGGAGCTGGCGCAGGCGATTGGCCTCCTCGACCCAGGTGCGCATGTCCGCCGGGGAGTTGGCGACGATCAGCGCGCGCAGGCCGGCCGGCTGCCGGGCCGCATGGGCACTGGCCAGCATGCCGCCCCAGGACTGCCCCAGCAGCGCGTAGTCGTTGCTGATACGCAGGTGGTCGAGCAGGTTGTCCAGTTCCTCGAGGAACAGTTGCAGGTTCCAGAACGCAGGGTCTTTTTCCGGCAGGTGGGTCGAGTGGCCGTTGCCCAGTTGGTCGTAGTGGATCACTGGGCGCCCGCTGCTGGCGATGTCGCTGAAGGCGTCGAGGTAGTCATGCGTGCAGCCCGGGCCGCCATGGATGATCACCAGCGGCGTGTAGCCGCTGTCCAGGTCGCCGGTGATGCGATACCAGGTCTGGTAGGGACCAAAAGATGCAAAGCCTTCGCGTGTTGCGAGAAATTCCATTTCATGCCGCTCTGTGAAAAACCCTGCAACACAAGATACCGGGAGGCGGTCACCGGGATAACTAGAGAAACAGATAGGTTTTTGCCGGCTCAGCTATCCAGGAGGCGGTAGTGGGTCGCCCTGACCACGGCCTGGACCCGGTTCTTGGCACCCAGCTTGTGCATCGCCGAGGTCAGGTGCAGGGTGATGGTGGCCAGCGAGCGGTTCAGGCGGCTGGCGATTTCGGCCGCTGTCAGCCCGTCGGCCGCGAGTTTCAGGCACTCGCGCTCGCGTTTGGTCAGGTGGATCCGGCAGGCCGGGGACTCCTTGGCCAGCAGCGGGAAGGCCGCCTCCTGCAGGGCGTGGGAGATCAGGGTGAAATCCCCCAGGGCCTGGCGGGCATCGGCGAGGGAACTGGCGCTGGTGTCCGAGCGCAGCCCCGTCAGGGTGGCGAAACCGCCCTTGGGCAGATGGATCGGCACCGTGACCCCGCAAGTCATCTGCGAATCATGCAGGTAGCTGATCACGGGCGCATGGTTGCGGTCCATGAACCGCTGCAGCACCGTCTCGTCTTCCGGGCGATAGGACCAGGCAAAAGGGGAAACGGCATCGACCGCCACGTGCTGGACGGGATCGATCTGGTAGAAGCCTTCCTGGCACCAGAGCGACTGCCAGTCATCGGGGGTGTTGCGCAGCCTGACCACCGAAGGGGTGAGCAATATTCCCTCGTGGTCCAGCGGTACCGGACTGTAGTCGTAGACCAGGGCATCGAAGCCCAGCGCCTGGGCCATGCGCAATACGTTGTCCATCTGTTCGTCCAGGCTCCTGCCGGACACGAGACGGGCATTGAAATCAGACAGCTTGGTCTGCATCCATTCAGCTCCCTTGGCAATTTCAATCCTGAAATCGGGCCGGTAGAATGCCACGCCCGGACAAAGGACTGCCAGACCAAACCTATAGGAAATACTAGGTTATGGACGTACGGCTTCCTCGGTAAGGTTTCGCCAAAAGGGCATTGACCAGATGGAGAACAAGGATGTGGCGTGAAGTCGAGCCAGACCAGCGATACGAAGTGCAAGTCGATGGTCACAAACTGGTGGCCTATGGCTTTGGCGAAGGCGATGAGGTGCTGTTGTGCCTGAACGGCGGCCCGGGCCTGCCCTGCGATTACCTGCGCGATAGCCATGGCTGGCTCAAGGAGCATGGGTTGCGGGTGATTGCCTTCGACCAGCTGGGCACCGGCGCCTCGGACCGGCCCACCGATCCGGCGCTGTGGGATATCGGCCGCTACGTGGCCGAGGTAGAGACCGTGCGCCAGACCCTGGAGCTGGGCCAGGTCCACCTGCTGGGGCATTCCTGGGGTGGCTGGCTGGGGATCGAATACGCTATCCATCATCCCCAGGCCCTCAAGACCCTGATCCTGGAGAACACCGCCGGCGACCTGCCGCACCTGTCCCTGGAACTGGAGCGCCTGCGCAGCGCCCTGGGTAGCGAGACCGTGGCCATGATGCAGCGCCACGAGGCCATGGGCACCCTGGATCATCCCCAGTACCAGGCCGCGGTCACCCTGCTCAACTACCGGCACGTGTGCCGCCTGGAGCAATGGCCGGCACCGGTGAACCGTTCCCTGGGCGACTGGAACATGGGGCCGTACGTCACCATGCAGGGCCCCAACGAATTCCTCTATACCGGTAATCTCAAGGACTGGAACCGCATCCAGGAGATGGCCAGCTTCCAGATGCCGGTGCTGATCACCACCGGCCAGCACGACGAGCTGACCCCGGCCTGCGCCATGCGCATGAAGATGGCGCTCAAGGATGCCCAGTTGCATGTCTTCCCCAACAGCAGCCATATGCCATTCTACGAAGAACCCCAGGCCTACTTCCCGGTGTTGCTGGACTTTCTGCAGCGCCACCGGAGCTAGTGCATGAACCTGGCGCGTTATCGCTTCATCCTGTCGCGCCCGCTGCAGCTGTTGCCGGTGTTGTTCGGCATCAGCCTGATCACCTTCGTGCTGGTGCGCTCCATTCCCGGCGACCCGGCACGGGCGTTGCTGGGCTCGCGCAGCACCCCGGATGCGTTGATCAAGATCCGTGCCCAGTACGGCCTGGACCAGCCGTTGTGGCTGCAGTACTTCTATTTCCTCAAGAACCTGCTCAAGGGCGATCTCGGCCAGTCGCTGCTGTACAAGGTCGATGCCCTCAAGCTGATTGCCAGCCGCATCGAGCCGACGCTGTTGCTGGTGTCCGGCAGCGTGTTGCTGGCGCTGTTGATCGCCATTCCCCTGGCCACGCTGGCGGCGCGCAACAAGGGCGGCTGGAGCGACCACCTGATCCGCCTGTTCACCACCGCTGGCCTGGGCATGCCGGCGTTCTGGCTGGGGATCATGCTGATCCTGCTGTTGAGCGTGCAGTTGGGGCTGTTCCCGGTCTCGGGTTATGGCCGCACCCTGGCCGACAAGCTGCACCACATGGTCTTGCCGTGCCTGACCATTGCCCTGGCGCTATCGGCGGTACTGGTGCGCAACCTGCGGGCCAGCATGCTCATGGAGCTGCAGGCCGACCACGCCACTGCTGCCCGGGCCCGAGGCTTGTCCGAAGGGGCGATCTTTCGCCGGCATGTCTTGCCCAACTCGCTGGTGCCGGCGGTCAACCTGCTGGCGGTGAACATCGGCTGGCTGATCAGCGGCACGGTGGTCATCGAAAGCCTGTTCGCCATTCCCGGCATCGGCCAGTTGCTGGTGCGTGGCATCTTCACCCGTGACTACATGGTGGTGCAGGGCGTGGCCATGGTGCTGGCCTGCGCCACGGTGCTGGTCAACTTCCTCGCCGACGTGGTGACGGTGGCGATCGATCCCCGGGTGAACATGCGATGAGCGTCCAGGCCTCGATCCCCGCCGGGCGCCTGGGCCTGGGCTTGCGCAATGGCCGGTTGGCCATGGTGCTGGGCCTGGCCATCGTCGGCGGCTGGTTGCTGCTGGCGCTCTGCGCGCCGTGGGTCGCGCCTTTCGATCCGATCGCGCAGAACACCGATATCCGCCTGTTGGCGCCGAGCCTGGCCCATCCCTTTGGCACCGACAACTTCGGGCGCGACATCCTCTCCCGGGTGATCTGGGGGGCGCGCATCGACTTGCAATTGGCGGTGATCGGCGTGTTGTTCCCGTTCCTCATCGGCACTTGCATCGGCGCCTTGGCCGGTTACATCGGCGGGCGTTTCGACACGGTGTGCATGCGCTTGATCGATGTGATCCTGGCCTTCCCGTTCCTGGTGCTGATGCTGGCGATCATGGCCATCCTCGGGCCGGGCCTGAGCAACTTCTACATCGCCATGGCCCTGGTGGGCTGGGTGTCCTACGCGCGGCTGATCCGCTCGCAGATCCTGGTGCTCAAGCACAGCGATTTCGTCCTGGCGGCCAAGAGCCTGGGGTTCGGCCATGGGCGCATCCTGTTCCGCCATTTGCTGCCCAATGCGCTGTTCGGCTCGATCGTGTTCTCCATGTCCGACGCGGTGCTGGTGCTGCTCAATGGCGCAGCGGTCAGCTACCTGGGCCTTGGCGTGCAGCCACCTACCGCGGAGTGGGGCACCATGGTCGCCGAGGGCCAGAGCTTCATCACCTCGGCCTGGTGGCTCTGCACTTTCCCGGGATTGGCCATCGTCACCCTGGCCATGGGCTTCAGCCTGTTGGCCGACGGCATCGCCGAGCACTTCGGTGGGCGCCCATGACCTCGCCGGTATTGCGTGTCGAAGAACTCAGCGTGATAGCCCAAAACGATGGCCGTGAGGTCACCCTGGTGGATCGCTTGTCATTCGACCTGGCCGAGGGCGAGATCCTTGGCCTGGTGGGCGAGAGCGGCTCGGGCAAGACCATGGCCTGCCGGGCGCTGATGCGCCTGTTGCCGGCGACCAACCTGCGGGCCCAGGGCAAGGCCGTGCAACTGGCCGGCCAGGACTTGCTGCAACTGGATGAGGCCGGTATGCGCAGTGTGCGCGGTCGGCGCCTGGGGATGATCTTCCAGAACCCCAGCAGTCATCTCGACCCGCTGATGCGCATCGGCGAGCAGATATCCGAGGGTATCCGCCTGCACCAGGGCGCCTCCAGGCGCGAGGCGCGGGCCAAGGCCATCGATGTGCTGCGCCAGGTAGGCATTCCCGACCCGCAGCGGCGGATCGACAGCTACCCCCACGAGTTTTCCGGCGGCATGCGCCAGCGGGCGATGATCGCCGTGGCCCTGGGCTGCAATCCCCAGGTGCTGATCGCCGACGAGCCGACCACGGCCCTGGACGTCACCGTGCAGGCGCAGATTCTGCGCCTGCTTCTGGACCTGCGCGACCGGCATGGGCTGTCGATCATCATGATCACCCACGACCTGGGCGTGGTCGCCCAGACTTGCGATGCCATCGCGGTGATGTACGCCGGCCGGCTCTGCGAACACGGCGACAAGCAGGCGCTGCTGGCCCATCCACGACATCCCTATACCGCGGCGCTGATCGGTTGCCAGCCGACCCATGGCGCCGGTGAAGCCCGGCTGCGTACCATCGCCGGCCAGCCGCCGTTGCTCGATGCCCTGCCGGCGGGTTGCCGTTTCAATCCCCGCTGCCTCCAGCCGGGCAGCCGTTGCGCGCAGGCGCTGCCGGACATGCAAGCCCTGGGGCAGGGCACGCGGGTGGCCTGTCATTACCCGTTGCTGGCTGGAAACCCGTCATGAATCTGCTGCAAGTGAAGGACCTAGAGGTGCGCTTCGCCGCTCCCGGCACGGGTTTGTTCGGTTTCAAGCCTCAGTGGCTGCAAGCGGTCAACGGGGTGTCGCTGCACCTTGCCCCCGGGGAAATCCTGGGGCTGGTGGGCGAGTCGGGCAGTGGCAAGAGCACCTTGGGCCGCGCCATCCTGCGCCTGAATGACATCCACGCAGGCCAGGTGCTGTTCGATGGCGTGGACGTGACACGCGGCCGCAAGCTGGATATCCAGCACTTGCGCCGGCAGACCGCGATGATCTTCCAGGACCCCTATGCCGCGCTCAACCCACGCCTGAGCATCGGCCAGGCCATCGCCGAAGTGCTGCGGGTACAGGGCGTGATCGCGGCGCCGTTGATTGCGCGCCGGGTCGACGAGTTGCTGACCCTGGTCGGGCTGCGCCCGGAACTGGCCGGGCGCAAGCCGGGCGAGCTCAGTGGCGGCCAGTGCCAGCGTGTGGGGATCGCCCGGGCGCTGGCAGTGGAACCGCGCTTGATCGTCGCCGATGAATGCGTGGCGGCGTTGGACGTGTCCATCCAGGGGCAGATCATCAACCTGCTGCTGGAGCTGCGCGAGCGCATGAACCTGGCGATCCTGTTCATCGCCCACGACCTGGCGATCGTCCAGCGCCTGTGCAGCCGGGTGGCGGTGATGTATCTGGGGCAGATCGTCGAGCAAGGGCCTACCGATGCGGTGTTCGGTGCCCCACGCCATCCCTATACCGCTGCGTTGATCCAGTCGATCCCGCATATCGACCCCCATCGGCCTTTGGCGAGCGAACCCTTGCCGGGTGAGCCACCCAGCCCGTTGGCACTGCCAGGCGGCTGTGCCTTCCACCCGCGCTGCCGGCAGGCCCGATCCACCTGCGCCGCAACACCGCCACCCCATCGAGACCTGGGTGGGCACAGCTACCGTTGTGTGCTCGCCGAACCCGTGCTTTGAAATACGTTCATCAAAAAGGAGTTTGACCATGCGTTCGAAACACCTGCGGTTGTTGACCGCCGCCACATTGACCCTCTGTTCGTTGGCCGCCGGTATCGCCCAGGCGGCGGGGGTGCTGACCATTGGCTGCCGCGAGGAAAGCACTACCTTCGACCCCATCAAGAGCGCGCAGAACCGCGACAGCTGGGTCTTCGCCAACGTCTACGACGTGCTGGTGCGGGTCGACAACACCGGCACCAAGCTGCTGCCAGGCCTGGCACAAAGCTGGCAGGTGTCTGCCGACGGCCTGACCTACACCTTCAAGCTGCGGCCGGCCAAGTTCTCCGACGGCTCGCCGATCACTGCTGGCGATGCCGCGTTCAGCCTGCTGCGGATTCGCGACAACAAGGGCTCGCTGTGGAGCGATTCCTACAAGATCATCGACAAGGCCCAAGCCACCGACCCGCAGACCCTGGTGGTGACCCTCAAGGCACCGTCCGTGCCTTTCCTCGCGCAACTGGCCACGCCCAACGTCTCGATCCTGTCGCAGAAGGCCATGGAGAAACTCGGCGAGGACGCCTATGCCCAGGAGCCCGTGGCCTCGGGTGCCTTCATCGTCAAGGAATGGCTGCGCGGCGAGCGCGTGGTGCTGGAGAAGAACCCGCACTTCTGGCAGGCCGACAAGGTGAGCCTGGATGGCGTGGAGTGGATCTCCATCCCGGACGACAACACCCGCATGCTGAAGGTCCAGGCCGGCGAGCTGGACTCGGCGATCTTCGTGCCGTTCTCCCGGGTCGAGACCCTGAAGAAAGACCCGAACCTGGTGATCCACATGGACCCTTCCACCCGTGAAGATCACTTGTTGATCAACCACGATCACGGCCTGCTGGGCAAACCCGAAGTGCGCCAGGCCCTGGACATGGCGATCGACAAGAAATCCCTGGTCGACACCGTGACCTTCGGCCTGGGCCAGGTGGCCTATTCCTACATCCCCAAGGGCGCGCTGTATCACAACGCCAACAACCCGCAGCGCCCCTATGACCCGGTCAAGGCCAAGCAACTGTTGAAGGATGCCGGGGCCTCGGGCCTGAAGCTCAACTACGTGGTCAATGCCGGCAACGAGGCCGACGAGCAGATCGCCGTCCTGGTCCAGCAGCAACTGGCTGCCGTGGGCGTGACCGCCAACCTGCAGAAAGTCGACCCGACCCAGAGCTGGCAGATGCTGGTGGACGGCGACTACGACCTGTCGGTGATGTACTGGACCAACGACATCCTCGACCCCGACCAGAAGAGCACCTTCGTCCTCGGGCACGACACCAACATGAACTACATGACCCGCTACAAGAACGACAAGGTCAAGGCCCTGGTAGCCGATGCCCGGGTCGAGGCCGACCCGGCCAAGCGCCAGCAGATGTACACCGAGCTGCAGGCCATCGCCAAGCAGGACACCCACTGGATCGACCTCTACTACAGCCCGTACATCAACATCTCGCGCAAGAACATCGAACACTTCCAGCAGAGCCCGCTGGGCCGTCTCTCGTTGGAGGAGACGGTGAAGAACTGAGGGTGATGGACGATGCAGGGAGAGCGCTCAGCGTTGTCCCAGCATGATCGCCTGGAGGGGGCGGTGCCGTTTGGGATCGCCCTTGATTTTCAAGGTCTCCAGGGGAAAAACTGCCATAAAGCTGTCATTTCTTTGCTAATCCTCTTTCACTGCAAGCACTGTCCGATAAGCTTGCCTCTCATGGGTCGGCTTAGTCGGAAAAGCTAAGCGTATTTGGCGATTAAAAGGGGACAATCTGTACGCCAATCAACGCCATTTAATACCAGGCAGCGCTCTATCTCGCTTTGTCAAAAAAGCCCTACTGCCCTTGTTGATCGGGGCTGTAGGGCTTTTTACATTAATACCCGAGCACAATCGGCGTATGGTTATTTCCTTTCGCCCCAAAGCTGCCCTTCGAAAAATACACAAACTGTGACCTGAGGTGGAAGTTAGCCGGCTTGAATTTGATACATTGGCTTACGGACAACATCATCCCCTGTGCTGACGATGACCGCTTTCCAGGATTTTAGGGAATTTATTGTGAGCATTAGAGACAAGATCTGGCAAATTTTCGGCCCCACGATCTTCAACAGACCACTTTTCTATTCATACCCTGGCGGCCTGCGCTTTGAACTTTCTGAAGGGGGAAGCGCGACCGAGCAGTTAAGGGTGGCGCTTCGTAAGTCCAAAGTGATTTGTAAGGATATCTTTGTCGACGACCATCCTATAGCCGCTTGCCTACGCATCTACTCCGACAATAATCGCTTCCTCCATCGGAGAAGCATTCTCGCGCTCAAGCATGCAGGCATTAACATTCCTGCTGAGCGATGGTTATGGAGCGAGGAAAGGGATAAGGATGATTGGTGTGATGAGTCAGAGCCGGATTACTGGTTGTACCTTGCCTTTGAGGCTTCTGCTGGGTCGCTTGATGCTCTACTGACTTGTGCGCTGGTAAAAGATCTGGACTTAGGTACCTATCCTTACTGCGATTTATATTTATTCAATTTGAGAAAAGGCATCGTGGCATTTCCCTATGATGATAGAGGCATGGATGTCGTTGGCCCCAACACAGTGGCCCTTCGTAATCTTTACAATGCGCATCATAAATATCTGCTGAATTACGATCGGACAATAATGGAAAAGACGTTTGGCTCAGTTGCAAAAAAATATGGAACTTCCAGCGTCAAAACCTCTTTGTAGGATAATGAGGATTTTACTGCAAGCTGCCCACGCCAAGAGTAGCTTGGGGCGATAGCGGAATGCCAACAACTAGCGGGTGTGATTCGCTAATAGAAAGCTAGAGAATCGAGAATCCGTCACCAGGCATATTTTCAATATGCCTCGCCTTCGTCACCTTCAATGCTGGCTGCGAGTGCCGTCGCAATTTCCTTGGCCTTTATGATCGCCTCATTACTGTAGGCGAAGGAAATCTGTCTCCTGCGATAATCGAAGATATACTGTTGCTGTGTGAGTGGATCTGTCCAAGTTGCTGAATTTTTCCCGCTGGAAACGATGGTTTCACCGGTGACGGGATTTTTGCGAGCCAACTCATTTTCTAGCCTCAGTGATGGATCACTTGTGCAAAGTAATTGCCATTCTTCAAGAGCTATTTCCGTCGATCTGACAATATGGATTTCGTAGGCCATAGGTATATCGTCTCCTGGCTTGGCTGTTTGTGCGGCATCTGAATCTCAGAGGCAGCTGAGGCTAGCGACTGATGGCAATGCTGTCGAGGGACTCTTTCTAGCTGTTTGCTGCCCTACGCTGGAGCGCCCTTGACGCCGGCGACAAACAGGCCTGGGCCATCGATGAGCGTGCCGAGCGCGACAAAAGCAGGCCCGGCAGAACTCAATCAACAAGGCGGTGCAGGAGCAGGGACGGGCAACGAAAAATCGATACGCGATCGCTGATGCTGTTGTCGCTCGCTCTACTGCTGACAGCCTGCAGCGGGCCGTCGACGATCTCACCGAGCGTCTCAAGCGTACGACCCGCAGCAATTCCTGCACTGCCGCCGCAAGCGCGGCAGCAACCCGCACAGCCCTGGGGTTTGCCGAGCTGTTCAAGCGCACTGACGCGCGAGCGGGAGACCTGGCAGCAGATGCTGATCAAAGCCGGGCAAGGGGAATGACATGTGAGCAGGCCTACGAGAGCTTGGCGAGTTAGCAGCCAATCGCTGGACTGAAAGAGTGAACCCTGCTCGTTAGCGGTATGTCACAAAAATATCATGATGCCGTCGGCGTACAGCTGGACTAGGAGATGTTGTGCAGAAGGAAAAGCTAATGAGAGAACTCCAGGCTTGTTCCGCTTTGGCGCTCTGGGTTTGTGGCGTTGCTCTAGCAACCGTCGCGTGGCATCAGTTGCTTGCCTAATGCTGCGATCACTGAGCCACCAGTGTCGCTATACCTTAAGCGTAGAGTGCTACTTTGAGAGGTCAGACCCATGATTGATGAGGCTATGGTTGAATGGCAGTATCTGTTGGCGGAACAAGAGGCCGCCGATGAATGCATCGACGCACGCTACTTTCACCTGATTTCTACCGCCAATGAAATGTTGCGAATGGGGCGCGTTGGCCGCAGCGAGTGGCATGCTCAGATCCAGCAGGCTGGAGATTGGCTGGTGGCCGCGATTGAGCGCGAGCAATCCTTGCTGGAAACTAAAGAATCTGCTGGGGCGGGCTAAATCCGATGATGGCCTGTGCAGTCATCATCCTTATGATGCAATGCATTATTCCACCCTTACCGCTCGTCGTAACGCTTACGAGCCTCATTAAACCGCTCTGCCTGCTCGATCACCCACGTCCATAGCGGAATCATCTGCACCAATAATCCCATTCCAAGCTCGGTTAGAGAATATTCGACACGCAAGGGCTTTTCGCCAAAATCGCGTCGAGAGATCAGGCCGTCGCGCTCCAGCTGACGCAGTGTGTGAGTGAGCATGCGTTGAGTGACGCCGTGCAATCGACGACGTAATTCCGCGTGGCGCAAGGGGCTACTCACACCCAGCGCATGCACCACGCCTAGTGACCATCGGTTGCCAGAATGACTAAGGATATCGCGCTTGAGACCATCCTCGTCCTCGCTTAGTTCGCGACAGGCATTCTGTGAAAGGCGCACGATTTCCTGAGCATCCAGGCCGCTCGGTATCACCGATGTACCTACTTTTTGCGCATCGATGTCCATGACAAGATTCCTAGCTTCAAATTAAGTACGTCAGACAGGGGCTCACCATGCAGGCTGCTATTTCAAACGTCAAACAACGTATTCTGGTATTGGGGGCAGGCGAACTGGGACTTGCCGTATTGCAGGGGCTGGCCGGCCGATCAACCGAATCGACCAACGTTACCGTGCTGCTGCGTCCAGCCACTGTGCAGAACTCGTCGAGGGAAAAACAACAGGATATTCAAGCCATCAGGAGGCTAGGGGTTGCTATTGAGACAGCCGACATCACCAATGCCTCCGTCGAAGAGCTTGCAGCGGTGCTGGGACGCTTCGACACGGTGATCAGTTGCGTAGGGTTTGCTGCGGGCCGGGGTACTCAGCTTAAGTTGACCGAAGCCGCGCTCATATCGGGAGTGAAACGTTATATTCCATGGCAGTTCGGCGTTGACTACGACTTGATTGGTCGTGGCAGCCCTCAAGACTTGTTCGACGAGCAACTGGATGTTCGTGACCTGTTACGCGGCCAATCTCGGACTGAATGGGTGATTATTTCCACTGGCATGTTCACCAGCTTCCTATTCGATCCAGCTTTCGGGGTCGTTGACCTAACCGCCGGACAGGTTAATGCGTTGGGCAGCTTTGAAACTATGGTTACGGTGACAACGCCGGAAGACATCGGCATGCTCACCGCCGCCATTGTCCTGCACAGCCCGCGCCTTATTAATCAGGTCGTTTACACCGCTGGTGACACCCTCACCTACGGCGCTTTGGCTGATTTGGTTGAGCGAGTCATCGAACGGAAAGTCGAGCGCCGAGCGCTTAGCGTGCAGCAGTTGCTAGCAGACCTTGCAGAAAAACCTGACGATAACTTACGAAAATACCGGGCAGTTTTTGCTATGGGCCGTGGTGTGGCATGGGATGTAGCGGTGACATTCAACGCAATACATGGGTTACCGGTGACTAGTGCAGAGCAATGGGCGCAATCAAGTCTGCGTCGTAGCTAAGGTTGACAGACGCGCGTTGGGTCGTGGAGGAAGCCCCCTTCTTGTGGCTGGAGTCATTCGATTTCGCTCACCCGCTGCATAGTCAGACGAGTCAAAATGCCCCTCTTAAAGTAAACGCACTTTGCTCAGATCGGTCAGGTGCCCACCGATGCGGAGGCAGTTCCTCGATCTCACTGGCTCGCTGCGTCGGCAACCTCGTCAGCACATCCTTCAGATAAGCATACGGGTCATGCCCGTTTAATCGCGTCGACAGGAGCAGGCTCGCGTTCGCTACCGCCTGCTTGCCGCTGCGCAGCGACCCCGCGAACAACCAGTTCGACCGCCCAAGCGCCCATGGCCGGATCAAGCTCCCGATCTGGTTTTTGTCGATGGGCACAGCATTATTTTCCAGGTAGCGCGGCAGCACTACCCAGCGTTTAAGCCTGTAGTACAGGGCCTTGGCCGTAGCCGAGCCCTCTGGGACAAGTTCTCGTTGGGCCAGCATCCACTCATGCAGTGTTTCAGCAATGTGCACTGCCATTTCCTGGCGTAGTCACCGACGGTCTTCATCGCTCATTAGAACCAAATCTTATGTTGCATGTATTGAGCGTTGGACATTGGGCTTCCTTCCTTGCGGCAGGCTTCCGGAGAGGCTGTCATCAAACTGTCATTCCGGAGCCAAAACCAGCCATTCGGGCACAAAAAAAGCACTTGCGGCATGCGCTAAGTGCTTGATTTGTATAGCTTATTTGGTGGAGCCGGGGGGATTTGAACCCCCGTCCGCCAGTACTCCGCTGTCGGTCCTACATGCTTAGCCGTGTCTATTGAGTTAACCCTCAGCGACCCGACGGGCAGGGTGCTTTGGGCGAGTTGTGTAAGTTTTAGCCGCTTCGTCCACAACGTACTGCACGGCGATTCTGTTCTATATGACAATCATTTCGGGTTTACAGACATCCCCTGATGATTGCTGGACCCGAAGGTACCAGGGGGGAAGGGCTAGCGCCGCTTACGCAGCGAGAGCGTAATCCCCGTAGGTTTCGTCATTGGCAACTATAGGAAGTTGCAACAGTGGATTTACGAGTTCTGTTACCAACTCGGCATGCACCTAAAGTTTCGCAACCGGCGTCGAATCCAAAACGGCCCCGAGCCTGTCATGCATCGACAACAGGTTGGCGGATTCTACGCTAATCGTCGTCAGAAGGCCAACCCGAAGGTTGGCCTTGGTGGTGCGCTACTGATCGCCCTTGGTGTTGTTCTGCAACATCTGGATCGCCTGGGTGGTCAGGGAGATGCAGTTCTTGGTGCCCTGCTCGGTGCCCTTGGCCTGCTCGGCGGTGGCTTGCTGGACCTTGGAGTCGATGTCGCTGCTCAGGGTCGAGCTCATGGCTTCGGTGCTGACCTTGGCGTCGCGGATCTTTTGCAGGTTGATCTGGCACAGGTCTTCTTGCCCGGCGGCGAACGCCGGTGAGGCCAACATTGCAGCAGTGATGAACAGTCCAGCCAGTGCAGAGCGCTTCATGGTCGTCTCCTTGGATCACAGGGGGAAGGCCCACTTTTATCGTGGGCCTGGAGAGTGGACTGCGCCCGTGGGCCGGGGTTCGTTTTTTGTACGAAAAGGCCGGAGCGGGCGCCCGTCGCCGGGCACCCTGGGCCTCAGGCGGACTTGGCGCGGGTGACCCGGTCCACCAGGTAGACCAGCCCGTGATAGTCGATCCCGCCATGCTGGCTGAGGCCGATTTCACAGGTGCGGCTGGTGGAGATGCCTTCGCTGCAGTACTGCACCGCGTCCTTGAGGCTGCGCAGCGAATGGGCATTGAGCTCCGGGGTGGTGAAGCCCTTGTCGCCAGCGAAACCGCAGCAGTGGATGCCTTCGGGGATCACCACGTTGTTGCTGCAACGCCGGGCCAGTTCGATCAGCGCCTGGCTTTCCCCCAGGTGCTGGGTGCTGCAGGTGACGTGCACGGCGATCGGTGCTTCCTGGGGGGTGAACTCCAGGCGATCCAGCAGGTGGGTGCGGATGAAGCGCACCGGATCGTAGAGGTCCAGGCGCACGTCGCCCAGGTCCTGCACCAGGCGCAGGGTGCAGGGGCTGGTATCGCAGTAGATCGGGTCGAGGCCGCCACGGCTGGCGTGGAGCAGGGCGCCGATCAGTTCCTGGCGCTTGTCCTCGGCCTGGGTCGCATAACCCTTGGAAGCGAACGGCTGGCCGCAGCAGAGGTTGTCCAGGTTGTCCGGCAGCACCACCTGGTAGCCGGCCTTCTCCAGCAGGCCGCGGGTTTTCTCGTACAGCGAGCCTTGCTCCTTGTCGCCTGCCGCCGGCCCCATGACCCGCGACACGCAGGCCGCCAGGTACACGACCTTTGGGCGTGAATCCTGCGCGGCCGGGCTGAAGCGAATGGCTTTCTCCGGTTGTGGCATGGCGTTGGTCCATTGCGGCACCCGCCCTTTGGACAGTCGGGTCAGGCCCGCCGACAGCTTGCTCAGGCGCGGTGCGCCCAGCAGCAGGCGCGCACCATTGGCCACGTGCAACGTAAAGCGGGCGCCTTGCAAGGTGCTGGCGAAGTGGGTGCTGAGCCAGTCGGCGGCGCCGGCGTGGCTGGCTTGCTCGCTGCGCAGTTTCTTCACCAGCTCGCCGGTGTTGATGCCCACCGGGCAGCGCTGGGCGCACAGGCCGGTGGCGGCGCAGGTGTCGACGCCCTGGTACTGGTAGGCCGCCTCCAGCTCCGTGGTGTCGATGCCGGCGCGCTTGCGGGCCTGGATATCGCGCCAGATCACGATGCGCTGGCGTGGGCTCAGGGTCAGCCCCTTGGACGGGCACACCGGCTCGCAGAAGCCGCACTCGATGCACTTGTCCACGATCTCGTCGGCCGCCGGTAGCGGCTTGAGGTGCTTGAGGTGGATCTGCGGATCCTCGCTGAGCACTACGTCGGGGTTGAGGATGCCATTGGGGTCCAGCAGGCGCTTGAGCTGCCACATCAGCTGGTAGGCATCGCTGCCCCACTCCAGCTCGACGAAGGGCGCCATGTTGCGCCCGGTGCCGTGCTCGGCCTTGAGCGAACCACCGAACTCCACGGCCACCAGTTGTGCCACGTCATCCATGAAGGCCTGGTAGCGCTGCACTTCCTCAGTGCTGTTGAAGCCTTGGGTGAAGACGAAATGCAGGTTGCCTTCCAGGGCATGGCCGAACAGGATCGCCTCGTCGTAGCGGTGCTTGTCGAACAGCTCGATCAGGCGATTGACACCGATGGCCAGTTGTTCGACCGGGAAGGTCACGTCCTCGATGATCACCGTGGTGCCGGTCTTGCGCACTGCGCCGACGGCCGGGAAGGTGTCCTTGCGGATCGCCCAGAGCTTGGCGTTTTCCTGCGGGTCCTCGCTGAAGTCCACCTGTTTTTCCACCGCGAAGGCGGCCAGGGAATCCATGATCTGCGCCAGTTGCTCATGCAGCAGCGACGAGGAGGCCGCGCGGGACTCGATCAGCAGGGCGCAGGCGTTGGCCGAGAGTTGGCGGACGAAGGCCGGCATGCCGGGCTTGTCCTGCACCGAGCGCAGGCTGCGACGGTCCAGCAGCTCCACCGCCGACACCGGCTGGCTCTTGAGCACGGTCACCGCGTTGCAGCAGGTCTCCACATCGGGAAAGACGATCAGGGCCGAGGCCTTGTGCGGATGGTCGACCACGGTGTCGTAGGTCACCGCGCTGATGAACCCCAGGGTGCCCTCGGAGCCCACCAGCAGGTGGCTGAGGATCTCCAGCGGCTCGTCGAAGTCCACCAGTGCATTGAGGGACAGGCCGGTGGTGTTCTTCAGCCGATACTTGTGGCGGATGCGGCTGGCCAGCTCGCTGTTGGCGCGGGTGGCGCGGCCCAGTTCCGCCAGGCGTTGCAGCAGCGCAGCGTGGCTGTGGCGAAAGGCGGCGACGCTGGCGGCGTCCTCGGTGTCCAGGCGGGTGCCATCGGCCAAGACCACGCGGATGCCGGCCAGGGTGTGGTAGCTGTTCTGGGCCGTGCCGCAGCACATGCCGCTGGCGTTGTTGGCGACTATGCCGCCGATCTTGCAGGCGTTGATCGAGGCCGGGTCGGGGCCGATCTTGCGTCCGAACGGCGCCAGCCAGGCGTTGGCCTGGGCACCGATGACCCCGGGTTGCAGGCGGATCTGCGCGCCCTGTTCGCGGATCTCCCGGGCGTTCCAGTTATCCCCGAGGACGATCAGCACCGAGTCGCTGATGGCCTGGCCGGAAAGGCTGGTGCCGGCGGCGCGGAAGGTCACCGGTACCTGGTCGCGCTGGGCCAGTTGCAGCAGGGCGACCACTTCGTCCTCGGATTCGACGCGGATCACCAGCTTGGGGATCAGCCGGTAGAAGCTGGCGTCGGTGCCGAAGGCCAGGGTCGAGAGCGGGTCGTCGAAGCGCCGTTCCTGGGGAATCAGGCGCTGGGCATCACGCAGAAAAGCGGCCGGCAGGCTCATTGGTCCTCCAGGATCAGCACCACCAGGTCTTTCGGGCCGTGGGCGCCGTAAGCCAGGACTTGCTCGATATCAGCGGTTTTCGACGGGCCGGAAACCAGCAGCGCGTTGGTCGGCATGCCGGCGGCCCAGTTCATCTGTTGCTGCACCTGGTAGAAGTTGTCGCGGATCTCGCTGGCCTTGAGCAGGGCGAAATGCACCGGTGGCACCAGGCTCATCAGCCGCGGTTCCTCGCGGGTCGGCCAGAGGATCAGGCTGCCGGTGGCGGCGATGGCGCCCAGGGTGCCGGTGAGGCTGGCCGGGGTGTCGTTGAACAGCTCGGCCTTCCATTCTTCCACTGGCCGATCGTAGGTCTTGAGCTCGGGCAGCTCGGGATGTTCGGCCCAGTGCTGCTGCACCTGCTGGCCATGGGCGGTGCCCGGGGCGATCAGCAGGCTGCGCAGCTGGCGCTCCTGGAGCAGGCGGGCGAGCAATCCGGGCCACTCGGCCGCGCGGCTCAGGTGGATTTCGGTGTGCACCGCTTCCATCTGCTTGCGCAACTGCGGGATGCGTTGCTCGGCGGTGTAGGTATAGGGCTCGGTGACCAGCGCCTCGTCGAAGTTATCCACAATAGGCGTGGTGCCGCTCAGGCTGTTACGCAGCTTGGCGAGGATGTTGTGCTTGGCGCTCATCAGCGATCTTCCTGCTTGGCCAGGTGCTCGCGGGCCAGGTCGTGCAGCGACCGGGCGGCGGGTTTTGGCGCACTGTGGTTCTGGGTCCAGGGGCCGACGTTGCTCGGGGCCAGCGCCCGCAACCGGGTGGCCGCCAGGGTGAACAGGCGATACAGGGTGGGCGAGCTGTTCAGCCGTGCCCAGGCGTTCCAGATGAAACGCTCCTTGCGCGAGAACTTGCTGCCCTGGCCGCGCATTACCGGGTGCGGGCTGTCCGGGGCCTTGACGTTCTCTTCGCGCAGGCGCCGCAGCAACGTGGGGATCGGGATCTTCACCGGGCAGACTTCGCCGCAGGCACCGCACAGCGACGAAGCGCTGGGGTGATCCGGGACCTTGGCCAGGCCCACCATGTGCGGGGTGATGATCTTGCCGATCGGCCCCGGGTAGACCTCGCCATAGGTGTGGCCGCCGACCCTCGTGTACACCGGGCAGTGGTTCATGCAGGCGCCGCAGCGGATGCAGTTCAGGGTCTGGCGCAGTTCGCTGTCGGCAAACGCCTGGCTGCGGCCGTTGTCCAGCAACACCAGGTGCACTTCCCGGGGGCCGTCGAGCTCATGCTCTTTGCGTGGGCCGGAGATCATGTTGACGTAGGTGGTGATGGGCTGGCCCAGGGCCGAGCGGGTCAGCAGCGACAATAGCGGTACCACGTCGCGCAGGTTCTCGACCACTTTCTCGATCCCGGTGACGGCGATGTGCACCGGCGGCACGGTGGTGGACATGCGCCCGTTGCCTTCGTTTTCCACCAGCAGCAGGGTGCCGGTCTCGGCCACGGCGAAGTTGACGCCGGAGACGCCGATGTCGGCTTCGAAGAATTTCTGCCGCAGGACCCTGCGACCGATCTGGATGAGTTGGTCGACGTCCTTGGTGTACTCCACGCCAAGTTTGTCGTGGAACAAGGACGCGACCTGACCGGCATTCTTGTGGATCGCCGGCATGATGATGTGTGAAGGCTTCTCGTGGTCGAGCTGGACGATGAACTCGCCCATGTCCGACTCAAGGCATTCAATGCCTTGTTCAGCGAGGACATGGTTCATTTCCATTTCCTCGCTGACCATCGATTTGCCCTTGATCACTTGCCGTGCCTCGTGAGCACGGATGATCGAAAGAACGATGCCATTGGCCTCGTCCACCGTTTCCGCCCAGTGCACTGTCACACCGTTGCGGGTCAGGTTCTGTTCCAGGCGCTCGAGCAGGTCGGGCAGCTTGGACAACGCCCGGGCGCGAATCGCATTGCCCAGGGCGCGCAGGTGTTCGCGCTCAAAGGCATCGCTGAACGAGGCCGCACGCTTGGCCATGAGTGAATCCATGGCGCTGCGAAAGTTGTTGCGCAGTTGCTGGTCGCCCAGGGCCTGGTGGGCCCGGGTGCGAAAATCGTCCGTCACCGTCGTGGTCGGAATCAGCTCGGGAGTGCTCATTGGGCACCTCCGGTACGCTGCCAGAGGAAGCTCGCCAGGTGCTGGCCGCGCAATGCCTCTCTTTGTTTTTCCAGGGCGCCGTTGATGTTCATCAAGCAGCCGCAGTCGGCACTGACCACATGGTGCGCGCCGGAGTCCTTCAGTGCGCGGGTCTTGTCCGCGACCATGGCGCCAGAGATATCCGGCATTCGGACGCTGAAAGTCCCGCCAAAGCCACAGCACTCGCTTTCGTGGCTGTGTTCTACCCGTTCCACGTTGCCCAGTTGTGACAGCAGCTCACGCCCGTGCAGGTGGGTGTTCATTTCCCGGCGCGCCGAGCAGGAAGTGTGCAAGGCCACCTTGATCGGCTCACCGCTGTCCTTGAGTTGCACCTTGCACACATGCAGGAGGAACTCGGCCAGCTCGTAGGTGCGTGCGGCCAGGGCCTGGACCTGTGCCAGGGTCTCGGGCTCGTCCTTGAACAAGTCCGCGTAGTGCTCGCGAATCATCCCGGCGCAGGAGCCCGAGGGCACCACCACCGGATAGTCCCCGGCGAACAACGCCAGTTGTGCGCGGGCCACGGTGCGAGCCTGCTCGGTGTAACCGCTGGTGTAGGCCGGTTGTCCGCAGCAGCTTTGCCCCTGTGGGTATTCCACGCGGATGCCTTCGCGCTCCAGCAGGTGGATCGCATCCATCCCGGCTTCGGGATAGAACAGATCGACCACACAAGTGCCGAACAGGTAGACCCGCGCCGGCTTGGCGCCAGGGTACTGCCGGGGCTCGGCCAAGGGTGGCGCGACACGGGTCGCATTGGGCACGGCGTTGTAGAAAAGCTCGCTCATCAGGCGTGTCTCCGGGTGGTCCCGGTTATTCGTCTGTCGCGGCGGCTGAAAGATAAACCAGCAAGCTTTCAGCAGCCTTGCAGACCGGGTGGTGAATGACTGGCGCCGCGATTCCTTGCGGCGCCATCAGTATTGCCTAGTGCACCAGCATGCCGGTGAACCAGTAGGCCTGGGCCAGGGTGATCAGGCCGACGATAGTGGCAAAGAACAGGCTGTGCTTGAGGGTGAAGCGGAACAGATCGGACTCCTTGCCCACCAGGCCGGTGGCGGCGCAGGCCACGGCGATCGACTGCGGCGAGATCATCTTGCCGGTCACGCCACCGCTGGTGTTGGCCGCCACCAGCAGGGTGTCGTTGACCCCCAGTTGATGCGCGGTGGTGGCCTGCAGCGAACTGAACAGGGCGTTGGACGAAGTATCGGAACCGGTGAGGAACACCCCCAGCCAACCCAGGAACGGCGAGAAGAACGGGAAGGCCGCGCCGGTGGCCGCCAGGACCAGGGCCATGGTCGAAGACATGCCCGAGTAGTTGGTGACGAAGGCGAAGGCCAGCACCATGCCGATGGACAGGATCGGCCAGCGCAGCTCGTAGAAGGTTTCCTTTAAAGTGGTCAGACCAGTTTTAAAGTCGATCTTCAGTACCAGCATGGACAGCAGTGCCGAGAAGAAGATCGCGGTGCCGGTGGCCGAGATCGGGTCGAACTTGAACACCGCAGGAATGGCTGTGGGCGTGGTGACGATCGGCGCCACCTTGATCACCAGCTGATCCAGGTGCGGGATGGCGAAGTTGAACACCCAGGCGTACATCGCGCCGCCGGCGGCGAACATCGCCTTGAACGGCTTGAGGGTCCAGATGGTGACCAGCACGGTGAGGATCAGGAAGGGCGACCAGGCCTTGAAGATCTGGCCCAGGCTGTAGGGCGAGGCCAGGGTGCTGCGTGGCTGGCCGAAGCCGCCGGCGCTGGCGGTGATGGCGATGTCGGCGCTGACTCCGGGAATGCGCGCGCCGGCGCTGCGCTTGGGCTGCCAGATCTTCAGGAACAGCGTCAGGGCGACCAGGCTGGCCAGGGCCGAGGTGATGTCCGGCAGCTCCGGGCCGATGAAGTTCGAGGTGAAGTACTGTGTCACGGCGAAGCTCAGGCCGGCCACCAGTGCCGCTGGCCAGGTCTCCCTGACGCCGCGCAGGCCATCCATCATGAACACCAGCCAGAACGGCACGAACAGCGACAGCAGGGGCAGTTGGCGGCCGGTCATGGCGCCGATCTTGAAGGCGTCGATACCGGTCACCTGGCCGGCGACGATGATCGGGATGCCCAGGGCGCCGAAGGCCACTGGCGCGGTGTTGGCGATCAGGCACAGGCCCGCGGCGTACAGCGGGTTGAAGCCCAGGCCCACCAGCAGGGCGGCGGTGATCGCCACTGGCGCGCCGAAGCCTGCGGCACCTTCGAGGAAGGCGCCGAAGCAGAAGCCGATCAGCAGTACCTGCAGGCGCTGGTCGTCGGTGATCGACAGCACCGAGCTGCGGATGATCTCGAACTGGCCGCTCTTCACGGTCAGCTTGTAGAGGAATACGGCGGCGACGATGATCCAGGCGATGGGCCAAAGACCGTAGGCAAATCCATAGCCAGCGGCAGCCAGGGCCATGTCGGCGGGCATCTGGAAGGCGAAGATCGCCACCAGGATCGACAAGGCCAGAGTGATGCTCCCGGCGACATGTCCCTTGAGGCGGAACACGGCCAGAGCCAGGAAGAAGAACACGATCGGGATGACAGCGGCGAGAGCGGACAGGCCGAGGCTGCCAAGCGGGCTATAGAGCTGTTGCCAGGTTTGCATAGTGGGGTGGCCCCTAATTGTTGTTGGTCAGGCACTGCTAGCGACTTGGTTAATTGGTAAGACCAATTTACAATCGCTGTTGGCTAGGGTAAAAGCCCGATGCTCGGTGTGTCAATTTGCCGCCCTGGAACTTTTGTCGAAAGCGGGCGCGGGAGCGCATCTGATCGCTGGAAATGTCTGCCTTCTGCCAGGTGTTGGCGCGGCGTGAATAGGCCAGAATAGAGCCCCCCGACGATGGGTCGGAGGCTGGGGAGTGAGTGATGGGGTTTGACCAGATACGCCAGCGCCGTTTGTCCGACGACATAGTCGAGCGCCTGGAAGCGATGATTCTCGAAGGTACCTTGAAGGCGGGTGAACGCTTGCCGGCCGAGCGTGCCCTGGCCGAGCAGTTCGGGGTTTCACGTCCATCGCTGCGTGAAGCGATCCAGAAGTTGACCGCCAAGGGGTTGCTGATGAGCCGCCAGGGCGGCGGCAATTATGTGGTGGAAACCCTGGGCTCGACCTTCAGCGATCCACTGCTGCATCTTCTGGAAAACAATCCCGAGGCCCAGCGTGATCTATTGGAGTTCCGCCATACCCTCGAAGCGTCCTGCGCCTACTACGCGGCGCTGCGGGCGACCCCGGTGGATCGCGAGCGCCTGACCCAGGCCTTCGAGGAACTGCAGGATTGCTATGCCCATGCCAATGACGACAGCCGCAGCCAGGAGGGGGCGGCGGATGCCCGGTTCCATCTGGCGATTGCCGAGGCTAGCCATAACGCTGTGCTGTTGCACACCATTCGCGGGCTGTTCGATCTGCTCAAGCGCAACGTGGTGACCAATATCGGCGGTATGTACAAGCAGCGCACGGAAACCCGCGAGATGCTGATCAGCCAGCACCGTGACCTGTACCTGGCGATTATCGAAGGGCGTGCGCAGGACGCGCGCGAAGTCTCCAGTCGGCACATTCTCTATGTGCAGGAGGTGCTCGAGGAGGTGCGTCAGGAAGTACAGCGGGTGGCCCGGGCCGAGCGGCGCAAGGGTATCTGATGCAAATCGCCGGTACTGCGGTTCCTGCATCGATGGTGCAGAAACCGCAGTGCCGGCGATGACGGCTTCAGGGTAGGACGGTCAGTCTTCCTTGCCCTTGGTCCGCACGGCGCGCTGCAATTCCCGGTCGGAATCGCGCTCGCGCTCGGTGTGCCGCTTGTCATATTCCTTCTTGCCCTTGCCCAGTGCGATCTCGCACTTGACCAGGTGCTTGCTCCAGTAGAGCGAAAGGCAGACGCAGGCATAACCCTTCTGCTGCACCGCGGCGAACAGCTTTTCCAGCTCGCGCTGGTTGAGCAGCAGCTTGCGCGTGCGCGTCGGGTCGGCGATGACGTGGGTGCTGGCGGTGGTCAGCGGGGTGAAATGGCTGCCGAACAGCCAGGCCTCGCCATCCTTGAGCAGCACGTAACTGTCTACCAGTTGTGCTTTGCCCGCCCGCAGGCTCTTTACTTCCCAGCCGGCCAGGACCAGTCCAGCCTCGAAACGATGTTCGATGAAGTAATCGTGACGCGCCTTTTTGTTTTGCGCGATGGTCCCTGTTGGGTGTTTCTTCTGTTTAGCCATAGGGGCGGCATTATAGGGAGTTGCGCGGTCGCCCGCTACGGTGATGCAGCGTGCTTGAGCAGGTTGATTGAATCCCGGACAATGCGCGCTCTTTTTTTCGGTTGGGCGCGTTAACGATGTCGACAGACAGGGTCTCTGTCCACGGCGGCTGGGCAAGCCGCTGGGTCTTTATACTCGCAGCAACTGGTTCGGCCGTGGGCCTGGGGAGCATCTGGAAATTCCCCTATATGGTCGGTGTCTATGGTGGCGGTGCTTTTGTCCTGGTGTTCCTGGCGTGTATCGCCCTGATTGGCTTGCCGGTGATGCTGGCCGAAACCCTGATCGGGCGCCGGGCTCGGCAGAGTCCGGCCAACGCCTTGAAAGTCTTGGCCCAAGAGGCCGGGCATTCGGCCAAGTGGTCCTGGGGTGCCTTCGCCGGAATGATCACGGCGTTGCTGATCCTTTCCTTCTATAGCGTGGTCGGTGGTTGGTCGCTGGACTACATCATCGACATGGGTCGCGGTGATTTCAGCGGCGTCACGGCCGACCAGGTCAGCGCCTACTTCGCTTCGGTGACCGCCGATCCTTGGCGCCTGACCCTCTGGCATACCCTGTTCATGGCGCTGTCGGCGCTGGTGATCGCCAAGGGCGTGGTCGCCGGGCTCGAGCGTAGCCTGCGGGTCATGATGCCGCTGCTGTTCGTCATGTTGCTGGTGCTGCTGGGCTACAGCATGACTACTGGGCACTTCATGCAGGGCCTGCACTTCATGTTCGACTTCAGCCTGGAGCGCCTGCTGGATGGCCTGTTGCCGGCCATGGGCCATGCCTTCTTCTCCCTGAGCGTGGGGGTTGGGTCGATCATGATCTACGGCGCCTACATGCCCAAGCATTCGTCCCTGGCCGGAACGGTGGTGGGCGTGGCGCTGCTGGACACCTTTGTCTCGCTGTTGGCCGGGATGGCGCTGTTCCCCATCGTCTTCGCGGCGGGCCTGAATCCCAGTGAGGGGCCGGGACTGATGTTCATCAGCCTGCCGTTCGCCTTCGGAAATGTGGCGTTCGGCCAGCTCATGGGCGTAGTGTTTTTCATCCTGGTGGCCATCGCCGCATGGAGTTCGGCCATCTCTCTGCTGGAGCCGATGGTGGCTTATCTTGTCGAGAGGACTAAAATCCGCCGCGCCTGGGTGACATTCTGGCTGGCGTTCAGCTGCTGGTTCGTGGGGTTGGGAACGGTGTTTTCCTTCAACATCTGGCAGCAGGCCAAGTTTTTCGTGAACGAAGGCGGCGCTTTCCACCTCTACCAATGGGGGGCGGCTGGCGGCCTGGACTTCTTCGGCGTGATCGACTTCTTCACCTCGCGGATCATGTTGCCTCTAGGCGGTTTGTGCTTCGTGGTATTTGCAGGTTGGGTGATGGGCCGTGAGGCGGTGCGTGATGAGCTGTTGCTGCGTAGCCCCTTGTTGTTCGCCCTGGCCTTGTTTTTGATGCGCTATGTGGCGCCCGTCGGCATTCTTGTGGTGTTTGCCGCCCAGTTGTGGAAATGAAGCTCAGATGACGACCCATATTCAACGTTCGGCCCTTTTGCCCTATCCGGCGCAGTTTCTGTATGACCTGGTCAACGATGTGGCCCGGTATCCGGAGTTCCTCCCTTGGTGTTCTTCGTCCACGGTGCTGGAGAGCAGCGCCGAACAGATGCGTGCCAGCCTGGAGGTGGCCAAGGGGGGGCTGAGCCAGCACTTCGTCACTCGCAACACCCTGGTGCCGGGTCAGTCGATCGAGATGAATCTGGAGGAGGGGCCGTTCAACCAGCTGCACGGCTTGTGGATATTCAAGCCGCTGGGAGAAAAGGCCTGCAAGATCAGTCTCGACCTGTCGTTCGACTACGCCGGACCGCTGGTTCGCGCCACCCTGGGGCCGTTGTTCAACCAGGCGGCGAATACCCTGGTGGATGCCTTCTGCCAGCGCGCCAAGCAACTGCATGGCTGAGCCCATGATGCGGATCGAAGTGGTGCATGCCGCGGTAGATCGCCAATTGCTGGTCGAGGTGCAGGTGCCTGAAGGTACGACCCTGCGTGTTGCGCTGCTGGCTTCTGTCCTGGGCGAGCATTTTCCCGAGCTGGACTTGGCAAGCTGTCCGGTCGGGGTCTTCGGCAAGCAGGTCAACGACCCGGAGCGGCATGTGCTCCAGGATGGGGAGCGGATCGAGATCTACCGTCCGCTGCTGGCCGACCCCAAGGAAGTGCGGCGCATGCGAGCGGCCAAGGCTGCCCAGGCGCGCAAGCTCGAAGGGTAGCTGCAGGTTGCGACAGGCAATAAAAAAGCCCGGGTAATCCCGGGCTTTTTAGTGGCCGCAGATTTATTGCGGCGAGGTGTCCAGTGGCTCTGGCGTAGGTACTGGAACGGTTTCGACACCATCCACGTCCTTCTGGATCTGGTCCAGCAAGGAGCCAGGCTTGGCCGGTTTCTCGGCCTTGGGCTTCTCGGCGTTTTCGGCTGGAGTGGTAACGGTGTTGCCGTTCTCTTTGCCCAGAAGCGCCTCGTCGCGGCTCACGCCAGGCATGAAGTCGCCGGCCAGGCTGACCAGTTGATCGCCTTCATTGAAGATCAGGCTGATGCGTTCCTGCTGGCGTTCGCCACCACCAGGTTGCAGGCTGTAGAGATAATCCCAGCGATTGGCATGGAACGTGTCGGTCAGCAGAGGGTTGCCCATGATAAACCGTACTTGCCGCCGGGTCATTCCAGGGCGCAACTGGTCTATCATGTCCTGCGTCACGACATTGCCCTGCTGGATGTCGATTTTGTAAACCCCGGGGAATGAACAACCGGCGAGTGCGAGCAGTCCCACGAAGGTGAAACTGGTTAGCAAGAGCTTGGTGTTTTGCATCGGTGGGCGACTTCCACTATCTTGGCTGGGACAACGTAAACCCCGATCATACCCGCATTAAGAGAAGCTGCGAAGCAGCATCGGCGAGAAAGCTGACCATGGTTGAAAATAGCGAACTACGTAAAGCCGGCCTTAAAGTGACTCTGCCACGGGTCAAGATTCTACAAATGCTCGATTCCACCGAGCAGCGGCACATGAGCGCTGAAGATGTCTACAAGGCGCTCATGGAGGCTGGTGAAGATGTCGGGTTGGCCACGGTCTACCGTGTACTGACTCAATTCGAAGCCGCCGGACTGGTGGTACGTCATAACTTCGATGGCGGCCATGCTGTATTCGAACTGGCTGACGGCGGCCACCACGACCATATGGTCAATGTGGAGTCTGGCGAAGTGATCGAGTTCTTCGACGAAGAAATCGAGAAGCTTCAGAAGGCGATTGTCGAGAAGCACGGTTTCGAACTGGTAGATCACAATCTTGTGCTGTATGTGCGCAACAAGAAGAAATAAGCTTCCTACGCGACTTTCATAGTCGTGAAACGATCGAAGGCGACCCTAGGGTCGCCTTCGTGTTTTCTAGTATGAAGACTCTTATATAAAGGAAGGGGTCGGGGCTCAGGCCTTGGTGGTCACCACCATCTTTTTGGCATGAGCCAGGGATTCCTTGGTCAGGTCGATGCCGCCCAGCATCCGGGCGATTTCCTCTACTCTTTCGTTTTTACCCAGCTTGGATACCGCGGTGTGGGTCGCGTTGCTGCCGCGCACCTTGTGCACGAACAGATGCTGGTGTCCTTGCGCGGCGACCTGTGGCAAGTGGGTGACGGTCAGTACCTGCCCACGCTCGCCCAGGCGACGCAGCAGCTGGCCGACGATCTCGGCGGTCGGCCCGCCAATACCCACGTCGACTTCGTCGAATACCAGGGTCGGGACTCGTGATGTCTGGGCGGTGATGACCTGGATCGCCAGGCTGATGCGTGACAGTTCGCCACCCGAGGCGACCTTGGCCAGGCCTTTGAGGGGCTGGCCGGGGTTGGCACTGACCAGCAGCTCGACCTGTTCCAGGCCGTGTGGCAGCAGTTCGTCGCCAGCATTGGCTCGTAGTTCGATGGTGAAGCGCCCGCCGGGCATGCCCAGGCGCTGGATCTCCTGCTCCACTGCGTTGGCCAGGCCGGTGGCGGCCTGCTGGCGCAGTTGGCTCAACTCCTGGGCCTTCTCGTGATAATGCCGCGCGAAAGACTGCAGTTCGTCGCCCAGCCGCTCGATGGATTCGTCGTTGGCGTCCAGGGTCTCGATCTCGTCCAGCAAGGTCTGTTGCATCGCGGCCAGTTCGAAGGGCTGGATGCGATGCTTGCGGGCCAAGGTGTAGATGGAGTCGAGACGCTCCTCCAGGTGCTGCAGGCGTGCCGGGTCGGCGTCGAAGTTGTCGACGAAGCGATTCAGTTCCCCCACGGCTTCTTCCACCTGGATCTGGGCGCTGGCCAGCAGGTTGGTAGCCTCCGCCAGGGCTCCTGACGAGCTGCCGATGCTGGTCAGGCGGTTGAGGCTGACGGTCAGGGCGTTGAGTACATTGCCCGAGTCGCTTTCGCTGCACTGTTCCACTACTTGCCGGCAGATGCCCAGCAGGGTTTCGGCGTTGGTCAGGTTCTTGTGTTCCTGCTCCAGTTCCTCGAGTTCGTTCTCGCCCAGGCCGAGGTTTGCGAGTTCTTCCAGCTGGTAGCTGAGCAGTTGGTGGCGGGCTCGTTGTTCGTCGCCGGAATTGGACAGGCGCTCCAGCTCCAGGCGGGTCTGGCGCCAGCGTTGTGCGGCAAGCTGCACCTGGCGCGCCAGGTCGGTGGCGCCAGCATATTCATCCAGCAGGCGGCGATGGGTATCGGTCTTGAGCAGCGACTGGTGTTCGTGCTGGCTGTGGATGTCGATCAACAGCTCGCCCAGGGCCTTGAGGTCGCCGAGAGGGCAGGGGGTGCCGTTGATATAGCCGCGGGAACGGCCTTCGGCGGTGATCACCCGGCGCAGGATGCAGGGGCCGTCGGTGTCCAGGTCGCGCTCGGCCAGCCAGGTGCGGGCTTCTGGTATGTCTCCCAGGTCGAAGGTGGCGAGGATGTCGGCCTTGTCCGCGCCCGGTCGCACCACGCCGCTGTCGGCGCGATCACCCAGGGTCAGGCCAAGCGCGTCGAGCATGATCGACTTGCCGGCGCCGGTTTCGCCTGTGATGACGCTCATCCCGCGATCCAGTTCCAGGTCCAGGTGTTCGACGATGGCGTAATTATGTACGGACAGGTGCACCAACATTAAGGCCGCTCCCAAGCTAGATGTCTGGTTATTTATACAGTGTTTTGTTTCTGGCTGACAATGCCTTCCCTTAGCTCGATTCGCTTGGCTTTCGTTGCTCTTTAGCGCGTTAGGGAATGAGATTGCCGTGGATTTGTCGGTTCGTGCCGACTTTTGCCATGGTGGCGGGCTTGAACCCGGAAAATGCGTCCCCATATAGCTGGGCAGAAGAGTGGGTTCGCCCCACGGACGATATTGAAAGGAGAATTTCATGGCTGACGAACAGACCCTGGACACGCAAAACCCGGATACCAATCAGGCCCCCGAGGTTGCGGGTGAAGACCTTGCAGCTCGCGTACAAGTGCTCGAAGAGCAGCTGGCTACCGCGCAGGACCAGGCTCTGCGCGTCGCTGCCGATCTGCAGAACGTCCGCCGCCGTGCCGAGCAGGACGTGGAAAAAGCCCACAAGTTCGCTCTAGAGAAGTTTGCCGGCGACCTGCTGCCGGTGATCGATAGCCTGGAGCGCGGCCTGGAGCTGTCCAGCCCGGATGACGAGAGCATTCGTCCGATGCGCGAAGGCATCGAGCTGACCCTCAAGATGTTCCACGACACCCTCAAGCGCTACCAGCTGGAAGCCATCGACCCCCATGGCGAGCCCTTCAACGCTGAACAGCACCAGGCCATGGCCATGCAGGAAAGCGCCGACGTCGAGCCCAACAGCGTTCTCAAGGTGTTCCAGAAGGGTTACCAGCTCAACGGTCGCCTGTTGCGCCCGGCCATGGTCGTGGTCAGCAAGGCTCCAGCACCGGTTTCGCCTTCGATCAACGAGAAGGCTTGAAAACGGCTGTAGAGCCCCCATTTATCAGTCAAGCGTTTAAGTGCTACCGCAGTTTGCCACCACAGCTGCGGCATCCAAATCCAAAGTTTCGGGAGAGTTAACATGGGCAAAATCATTGGTATCGACCTGGGGACCACCAACTCGTGCGTTTCCATTCTTGAAAACGGCAACGTAAAGGTTATCGAGAACGCCGAAGGCGCGCGTACCACTCCATCGATCATCGCGTACGCCAACGATGGCGAAATCCTGGTAGGTCAGTCGGCCAAGCGTCAGGCTGTAACCAACCCGCACAACACCCTGTACGCGGTAAAGCGTCTGATCGGTCGCCGCTTCGATGAAGAAGTGGTGCAGAAAGACATCCAGATGGTCCCTTACAAGATCGTCAAGGCCGACAACAGCGACGCCTGGGTCGAAGTGAACGGCCAGAAGATGGCTCCACCACAGATTTCGGCTGAAATCCTGAAGAAAATGAAGAAGACCGCCGAAGACTACCTCGGCGAGTCCGTGACCGAAGCGGTGATCACCGTTCCGGCCTACTTCAACGACAGCCAGCGCCAGGCCACCAAGGATGCCGGTCGCATCGCCGGTCTGGACGTGAAGCGCATCATCAACGAACCAACCGCGGCGGCTCTGGCCTACGGCATGGACAAGGCCAAGGGCGACCATACCGTGATCGTCTACGACCTGGGTGGCGGTACCTTCGACGTTTCGGTGATCGAGATCGCTGAAGTCGACGGCGAGCACCAGTTCGAAGTGTTGGCTACCAACGGCGACACCTTCCTGGGTGGCGAAGACTTCGACATCCGCCTGATCGACTACCTGGTAGACGAGTTCAAGAAAGAAAGCGGCATGAACCTCAAGGGTGACCCGCTGGCCATGCAGCGCCTGAAGGAAGCTGCCGAGAAGGCCAAGATCGAGCTGTCCTCGAGCCAGCAGACCGACGTCAACCTGCCGTACATCACTGCAGATGCCACCGGTCCTAAGCACCTGAACGTGAAGATCTCCCGCGCCAAGCTGGAGTCGCTGGTCGAAGACCTGGTTCAGCGCACCATCGAGCCATGCCGTATCGCCCTGAAAGACGCCGGTATCGACGTTGGCTCGATCAACGACGTGATCCTGGTCGGCGGCCAGACCCGTATGCCGCTGGTGCAGAAAGCCGTGACCGATTTCTTCGGCAAGGAAGCTCGCAAGGACGTCAACCCTGACGAAGCCGTCGCCATGGGTGCTGCCATCCAGGGTGCCGTACTGGCCGGTGACGTGAAGGACGTACTGCTGCTGGACGTCAGCCCGCTGACCCTGGGTATCGAAACCATGGGTGGCGTGATGACCGCGCTGATCGAGAAGAACACCACCATTCCGACCAAGAAGTCCCAGGTATTCTCGACTGCCGATGACAACCAGGGCGCGGTGACCATTCACGTGCTGCAGGGCGAGCGCAAGCAAGCCGCGCAGAACAAGTCGCTGGGCAAGTTCGACCTGGCCGACATTCCACCGGCTCCACGTGGCGTGCCGCAGATCGAAGTGACCTTCGACATCGACGCCAACGGCATCCTGCACGTAGGTGCCAAGGACAAGGCTACCGGCAAGACCCAGTCGATCGTGATCAAGGCCAACTCGGGTCTGTCGGATGAAGAAATCCAGCAGATGATCCGTGACGCTGAAGCCAACTCGGAAGAAGACCGCAAGTTCGAAGAGCTGGCGACTGCCCGTAACCAGGGCGATGCGCTGGTGCATTCGACTCGCAAGATGGTGGCTGACGCCGGTGACAAGGTGACCGCTGAAGAGAAGACCGCCATCGAAGCTGCCGTGGTTGCCCTGGAAGCTGCCGTCAAGGGCGACGACAAGGCTGCCATCGAAGCCAAGGTCGAAGAGCTGTCGAAGGTTTCGGCTCCGGTTGCCCAGAAGATGTACGCCGAACAGGCTCAGCCTGCTGAAGGCGCGGCCCCGCACGCCGAGTCCGCCGAAAAGGCCGATGACGTGGTCGATGCCGAGTTCGAAGAAGTGAAAGACAACAAGTAATGGCTTGTTGGTCGGCCGGTTGACTGCCTTCAGGCGGTGACTGGTAGGATGTCGCCGCGCGGGAGCTTGCTCCCGCGTTGGCGTGTCTGGAGTCAGTGAATTTCTAACGGTATGCAACCCTGGTTTGCGTGCTGGCGGTCAGCTTCGAAAGCTCCTGCTTTCCAGCTGCGATGACTGCGATGGTCGATCCGCAACCGGGTCGGCTTCCAAGACCAGGATCGTTGAATTGACGTGAGTTGGGTCCGGGCCTGTAGAGGGGCTCAGCGAGTTTGGCGGAGCTCAGGAGGGGTTTGCCGGACGTCCTTAAGAGTGCAAAGACTTATGGCAAAGCGTGACTATTACGAAGTGTTGGGTGTGGAGCGTGGCTCCAGCGAAGCGGAGCTGAAGAAGGCTTATCGTCGCCTGGCGATGAAGCACCACCCGGACCGTAATCCCGGCGACAAAGCGTCGGAAGATCTGTTCAAAGAGGCCAATGAGGCCTATGAAGTGCTGTCCGACTCCAGCAAGCGCGCAGCCTATGATCAGTATGGCCATGCCGGTGTGGATCCGAGCATGGGTGGCGGCGGTGCCGGTTTCGGCGGGCAGAATTTCTCCGATATCTTCGGCGATGTGTTCAGCGACTTCTTCGGTGGCGGCCGCGGCAGCTCGCGCGGCGGCGCCCAGCGTGGCAGCGACCTGCGCTACACCCTGGAGCTGAATCTGGAGGAAGCGGTGCGCGGTACCACGGTCAATATCCGTGTGCCGACACTGGTCAATTGCAAGCCGTGCGATGGTTCGGGTGCCAAGAAGGGGTCGTCGCCGGTCACTTGCCCAACCTGTGGCGGTATTGGCCAGGTGCGGATGCAGCAGGGCTTCTTCTCGGTGCAGCAAACCTGCCCGCGCTGCCATGGCCAGGGCAAGATCATTTCCGATCCGTGCGAGTCGTGCCACGGCGAAGGTCGGGTCGAAGAGTACAAGACCCTGTCGGTGAAGGTGCCGGCTGGTGTCGATACCGGCGACCGTATCCGCCTGTCGGGTGAGGGCGAAGCCGGGACCCAGGGTGGTCCGACCGGCGATCTGTATGTGGTGATCAATGTGCGCGAGCACGCGATCTTCCAGCGTGATGGCAAGCATCTGTTCTGTGAAGTGCCGATCAGTTTTGCCGATGCGGCCTTGGGTGGCGAGCTGGAGATTCCGACCCTGGATGGCCGGGTCAAGCTGAAGATCCCCGAGGGTACCCAGACCGGCAAGCAATTCCGGGTGCGTGGTAAGGGCGTGGCACCGGTGCGCGGTGGTGGTGCCGGCGACCTGATGTGCCGGGTTGCGGTGGAAACCCCGGTCAACCTGAGTCGTCGTCAGCGTGAGTTGCTGGAAGAGCTGCGCGGCTCGCTGGAAGGCGATAACTCGCATTCGCCCAAGACCGCTGGCTGGTTCGAGGGCGTCAAGCGCTTCTTCGGCGACCTGTAAGGAGTAAGGCATGCGACGTATAGCTGTGATGGGCGCCGCCGGGCGCATGGGCAAGACCCTGGTCGAGGCCGTGCAGTTGCGCTCGCCGCTCTCCGGCCTGACGGCCGCCATCGTGCGTCCGGGCAGTTCGCTGGTCGGGGCGGATGCTGGTGAGTTGGCATCCCTGGGGCGCCTGGGTGTGCCGATGTCCGACAGCCTGGACAAGGTGGTCGACGAGTTCGATGTGCTGATCGACTTCACCCTGCCCGAGGTGATGCTCAAGAACCTGGCGTTTTGCCGCAAGGCCGGCAAGGCCATGGTGATCGGCACCACGGGTTTGGGGGTCAAGGAAAAACAACTGTTGGCGGAAGCGGGCAAGGAAATCCCGATCGTCTTCGCAGCCAACTTCAGCGTCGGTGTGAATCTGTCGCTGAAGTTGCTGGACATGGCGGCCCGGGTGCTGGGCGATGATGCGGACATCGAGATCATCGAGGCTCACCACCGACACAAGATCGATGCGCCGTCGGGCACTGCCCTGCGCATGGGTGAGGTGATTGCCAGCGCTCTGGGGCGCGATCTGCAGCAGGTCGCGGTGTATGGGCGTGAGGGTCACACCGGGGCTCGCGAGCGTGAAACCATCGGCTTTGCGACAGTGCGCGGTGGTGACGTGGTGGGCGATCACACCGTGCTGTTCGCCACCGAGGGCGAGCGCCTGGAGATCACCCACAAGGCCTCCAGTCGGATGACCTTCGCCAAGGGGGCGGTGCGTGCGGCCTTGTGGTTGGATAGTCGTGAGCCTGGGTTGTACGACATGCAGGACGTGCTGGACCTGCGTTGAGATGTATCCGGAGCGGTGTCGGGCCTCGAGTTCGGCTCCGCTCCAGGCCGCCAAGCGATTTCCTGTCGCATTCTCCAGCCTTTGAGGCTCATTAGCGGTGGACCGAAAAAGCATTTTTCTGTAAGCTACAGCTTTAGTGTGTCCACTAAAAGCGCGCAGATAATTCGGTGAAGAAGCGGGGTGACGTGTCCAAACGTCATTCCGCTTTTTTGCAACCTGCGATCGCCCCTTCAGGCTCTATATACGGGAGGTCTCTTGACTAAGCCAGCCATACTCGCCCTTGCTGATGGCAGCATTTTTCGCGGCGAAGCCATTGGAGCCGACGGTCAAACCGTTGGTGAGGTGGTGTTTAACACCGCAATGACCGGCTATCAGGAAATCCTTACCGATCCTTCCTACGCCCAGCAAATCGTTACCCTGACCTATCCTCATATCGGCAATACCGGCACCACGCCGGAAGATGCCGAGTCCGATCGCGTCTGGTCGGCCGGCCTGGTCATTCGCGACCTGCCCCTGGTGGCCAGCAACTGGCGTAACACCCTGTCCCTGTCCGATTACCTGAAAGCCAACAACGTGGTGGCAATCGCCGGTATCGATACCCGTCGCCTGACCCGCATCCTGCGTGAGAAAGGTGCACAGGACGGCTGCATCATGGCGGGCGACAACATTTCCGAGGAAGCCGCCATCGCCGCAGCGCGTGGTTTCCCGGGCCTGAAGGGCATGGACCTGGCGAAAGTCGTCAGCACCAAGCAGAGCTACGAATGGCGTTCGACTGTCTGGGACCTGAAGACCGACAGCCATGCCACTATCGAGGCCTCAGAACTGCCTTACCACGTGGTTGCCTATGACTACGGGGTCAAGCTGAACATCCTGCGCATGCTGGTAGAGCGCGGTTGCCGCGTCACCGTGGTGCCGGCCCAGACGCCGGCGAGCGACGTGCTCGCACTCAACCCTGATGGCGTGTTCCTGTCCAACGGCCCTGGCGATCCCGAGCCTTGCGACTACGCGATCAAGGCGATCAAGGAAGTCCTGGAGACCGAGATCCCGGTGTTCGGTATCTGCCTGGGCCACCAACTGCTGGCCCTGGCTTCCGGTGCCAAGACCGTGAAGATGGGCCACGGTCACCACGGTGCCAACCACCCGGTCCAGGACCTGGATACCGGCGTGGTGATGATCACCAGCCAGAACCACGGTTTCGCGGTGGACGAAACTACCCTGCCGGATAACGTCCGGGCGATCCACAAGTCGCTGTTCGACGGCACCCTGCAGGGTATCGAGCGTACCGACAAGAGCGCGTTCAGCTTCCAGGGCCACCCTGAGGCCAGCCCTGGCCCGAACGATGTGGCGCCGCTGTTCGACCGCTTCATCAACGAGATGGCCAAGCGACGCTAAGCGCTCGCCTTGAAAGTGTAGCGAGACGCGCCCGAGGGCGGCCCCGGTGAACCGGTGGAGTCCCCTCAGGCGCCTCAGAGAATGTTCAAGACGGCTTGCCGACTGACCTGCGGATTTGAGTGACAACCATGCCAAAACGTACAGACATTAAAAGCATCCTGATTCTCGGCGCTGGCCCGATCGTGATCGGCCAGGCCTGCGAGTTCGACTATTCCGGCGCCCAGGCCTGCAAGGCCCTGCGCGAAGAAGGTTTCCGCGTCATCCTGGTGAACTCCAACCCGGCCACCATCATGACCGACCCGGCCATGGCCGATGCCACCTACATCGAGCCGATCAAATGGCAATCGGTGGCCAAGATCATCGAGAAGGAGCGTCCTGACGCCCTGCTGCCGACCATGGGTGGCCAGACCGCGCTGAACTGCGCCCTGGACCTGGAGCGCGAAGGCGTCCTGGAGAAATTCGGTGTGGAAATGATCGGCGCCAACGCCGATACCATCGACAAGGCCGAAGATCGCTCGCGTTTTGACAAGGCGATGAAGGCCATCGGCCTGGAGTGCCCGCGCTCCGGTATCGCTCACAGCATGGAGGAGGCCAATGCGGTCCTCGACAAGCTGGGCTTCCCTTGCATCATTCGTCCGTCCTTCACCATGGGCGGCACCGGTGGTGGCATTGCCTACAACCGTGAAGAGTTCGAAGAAATCTGCGCCCGTGGCCTGGACTTGTCGCCAACCAAGGAGCTGCTGATCGACGAATCGCTGATCGGCTGGAAGGAATACGAGATGGAGGTGGTCCGTGACAAGAAGGACAACTGCATCATCGTCTGCTCCATCGAGAACTTCGATCCGATGGGTGTGCACACCGGCGACTCGATCACCGTCGCTCCGGCCCAGACCCTGACCGACAAGGAATGCCAGATCATGCGCAACGCCTCGCTGGCGGTGCTGCGTGAAATCGGCGTCGAGACCGGTGGTTCCAACGTGCAGTTCGGTATCTGCCCGAACACTGGCCGCATGGTCGTGATCGAGATGAACCCGCGGGTATCGCGTTCCTCGGCCCTGGCTTCCAAGGCTACCGGCTTCCCGATCGCCAAGATCGCCGCCAAGCTGGCTGTCGGCTACACCCTCGACGAGTTGCAGAACGACATCACCGGTGGTCGTACCCCGGCGTCTTTCGAGCCTTCGATCGACTATGTGGTAACCAAGCTGCCGCGATTCGCTTTCGAGAAGTTTCCGAAAGCCGACGCCCGCCTGACCACGCAGATGAAATCCGTGGGTGAAGTCATGGCCATCGGCCGTACCTTCCAGGAATCGCTGCAGAAAGCCCTGCGTGGCCTGGAAGTCGGTGTTTGCGGCCTGGATCCCAAGGTCGACCTGGCCAGCCCCGAGGCTGCCGCCATCCTCAAGCGCGAACTGACCGTTCCGGGTGCTGAGCGTATCTGGTATGTGGCCGACGCCCTGCGCTCGGGTATGAGCTGCGACGAAATCTACGCCCTGACCGGTATCGATCACTGGTTCCTGGTGCAGATGGAAGACCTGATCAAGGAAGAAGAGAAGGTCAAGACCCTGGGCCTGGCCAACATCGACAAGGCGCTGATGCTGCGCCTCAAGCGCAAGGGCTTCTCGGACCAGCGGCTGGCCAAGTTGCTGGGTATCACCGACAAGAACCTGCGTCGTCACCGCCACAAGCTGGAAGTGTTCCCGGTCTACAAGCGTGTCGACACCTGTGCGGCCGAGTTCGCCACCGACACTGCGTACCTTTACTCGACCTACGAGGAAGAGTGCGAGGCCAATCCGTCGACCCGCGACAAGATCATGATCCTGGGCGGCGGTCCGAACCGTATCGGCCAGGGCATCGAGTTCGACTACTGCTGTGTGCACGCGGCGCTGGCCCTGCGCGAAGACGGTTACGAGACCATCATGGTCAACTGCAACCCGGAAACCGTTTCCACTGACTACGACACCTCCGATCGCCTGTATTTCGAGCCACTGACCCTGGAAGACGTGCTGGAAGTCGTGCGGGTCGAGAAGCCGAAGGGCGTGATCGTCCACTACGGCGGCCAGACTCCGTTGAAGCTGGCTCGTGCCCTGGAAGAGGCCGGCGTGCCGATCATCGGCACCAGTCCTGACGCCATCGACCGCGCGGAGGATCGCGAGCGCTTCCAGCAGATGGTTCAGCGCCTGAACCTGCTGCAGCCGCCGAACGCCACCGTGCGCAGCGAAGACGAGGCCATCCGTGCCGCTGGTACCATCGGCTATCCGCTGGTGGTTCGTCCGTCCTACGTGCTGGGCGGTCGCGCCATGGAGATCGTCTACGAGTTGGACGAGCTCAAGCGCTACCTGCGTGAAGCGGTACAGGTGTCCAACGACAGCCCGGTGCTGCTCGACCACTTCCTCAACTGCGCCATCGAGATGGACGTGGATGCGGTCTGCGACGGCACCGACGTGGTAATCGGCGCGATCATGCAGCACATCGAACAAGCGGGTGTTCACTCCGGTGACTCCGCCTGCTCGTTGCCACCTTACTCGCTGAGCAAGGAAGTGCAGGACGAAGTCCGCGTACAGGTCAAGAAGATGGCCCTGGAGCTGGGCGTGGTCGGCCTGATGAACGTGCAGCTGGCACTGCAGGGCGACAAGATCTACGTGATCGAGGTCAACCCGCGCGCCTCGCGTACCGTGCCGTTCGTTTCCAAGTGCATCGGCACCTCTCTGGCGATGATCGCGGCCCGTGTCATGGCTGGTAAGTCGCTGAAAGAGCTGGGCTTCACTCAGGAAATCATTCCGAACTTCTATAGCGTCAAGGAAGCGGTGTTCCCGTTTGCCAAGTTCCCGGGTGTCGACCCGATCCTCGGCCCGGAAATGAAGTCCACCGGCGAAGTGATGGGTGTGGGCGATACCTTCGGCGAAGCCTTCGCCAAGGCCCAGATGGGCGCCAGCGAGGTTCTGCCTACCGGCGGTACTGCGTTCATCAGCGTACGGGATGACGACAAGCCCCTGGTTGCAGGCGTGGCTCGTGATCTGATCAACTTGGGCTTCGAAGTAGTGGCCACTGCGGGCACTGCCAAGGTGATCGAGGCAGCCGGTCTGAAAGTGCGTCGTGTGAACAAGGTGACTGAAGGTCGTCCGCATGTGGTCGATATGATCAAGAACGACGAAGTCACTCTGATCATCAACACCACTGAAGGTCGTCAATCGATCGCTGACTCCTACTCCATTCGTCGTAACGCCTTGCAGCACAAGATCTACTGCACCACTACGATCGCTGCTGGCGAAGCTATCTGCGAAGCGTTGAAGTTCGGTCCTGAAAAAACCGTGCGTCGCTTGCAGGATCTACACGCAGGATTGAAGGCATGAACAAATACCCTATGACCGTCCAGGGCGCTCGCGCCCTGGAAGAAGAGCATGCTCACCTGACCAAGGTCGTGCGTCCGAAGCTTAGCCAGGACATCGGCACGGCCCGCGAGCTGGGTGACCTGAAGGAAAACGCCGAATACCATGCTGCGCGCGAGCAGCAGGGTATGGTCGAGGCGCGGATCCGCGATATCGAAGGCCGCCTGCAGAACTCGGTGGTCATCGATGTCACGACCATCGCTCATACTGGCAAGGTGATCTTTGGCACCACGGTGGAGATCGCCAACGTCGAGACCGACGAAAGCGTGACCTACCAGATCGTTGGTGAGGACGAGGCTGATATCAAGCTCGGCAAGATCTCCGTTGCTTCGCCAATCGCCCGTGCCCTGATCGCCAAGGAAGAGGGTGATGTGGTTGCGGTCACAACGCCTGGTGGCGTTATCGAGTATGAGATTGTCGAAGTTCGTCACATCTGAAAGAAGGCGCCCGCTGCATGCGGGCGCCATGCTTTGGCAGCTGACCCAGATGTTGTGGGTCGGCGGCTTGTGGCTACTGCATCTTGGGCTGCTGCCTGTTCTCGGGCAGATTGGCCTTGCGCCGTTGTTGATCGAGGAGATCTCTACGCTGCTTAGTGCGCTGCTGGTGGGTTTTTCAGCGGTATGCCTGGTCCTTCAGACGTTGGTGTTGATCCAGTCCGAGGGGTTGCAGAGCTTGTGGCGGGACATTCGGGGGCAACTGCTATTGATGGCGACGTATGCATGTGCGATGTATTTCGCTGTGCACATACTGTTGCCTGAGTCTCAGCGCTGGCAGCTGTTCAGCTATCTGATCCTGGGATTTTCCGGTTTGCTGCTGGTCTTGCAACCGGTGCCGGGGTGGGGTGGCAGGGTGCGACAAGCACACCCTTGACCCGGGTCGACGTCAGTTGAAGCGATGGACGTTCGACAGTTGCTTGTTTACCTTGGCGTTCTTGCGGTAGATCAACGCCATTTTACCGATGGATTGCACCAGGTCCGCCTTGCCGGCCTTGCACAGTTCGGTAATGGCTTCCTGGCGCGACTCGCGCTCGAGGATGTTGAGCTTGATCTTGATCAGCTCGTGATCGCTCAAGGCGCGTTCAAGTTCGGCTAGCACACCTTCGGTCAAACCGTTATCAGCCACAGTCAATACTGGTTTCAGATGGTGGCCAATGGATTTGAACTGTTTCTTCTGCTCTTGAGTGAGCGGCATAATCTGACCCCTGCGTCTGATCTTGAAAAAAGCGGCGGCCAGTTTACCCGAGCGAGTCCGGGACCGCCCAGTTAATCACGACGCGTTTTATTTTTGAGGTGGCCCGTGGCCCGTTCCAAGACTAGCCATAACTGGCTGAAAGAACATTTCAACGACCCATTCGTCAAAATGGCGCAAAAAGATGGGTACCGTTCCCGCGCCAGCTATAAGTTGCTGGAAATCCAGGAAAAGGATCGCCTGATCCGTCCGGGCATGAGTGTTATCGATCTGGGGGCGGCTCCTGGGGGCTGGTCGCAGGTGACCAGTCGTCTGATTGGTGGCCAGGGGCGCTTGATCGCTTCCGATATCCTGGAAATGGACAGTATCCCCGATGTGACCTTCATCCAGGGCGACTTCACTGAAGACGAAGTATTCGCGCGGATTCTTGAAGCTGTAGGAAATTCTGAGGTCGACCTTGTGATTTCCGACATGGCCCCCAATATGAGTGGATTACCAGCCGTAGATATGCCGCGAGCGATGTTCCTGTGTGAGCTGGCATTGGATCTTGCCGGTCGGGTGCTGCGTCCGGGTGGCGATTTCCTGATCAAGATCTTCCAGGGAGAAGGTTTCGATGAGTTCCACAAGAGTGTCCGGCAGATGTTCGAGAAAGTGCAGATGCGCAAGCCGACATCTTCTCGTGATCGCTCCAGGGAACAGTACCTGCTGGGGCGTGGCTTTCGTGGGCGCGCCGAGTAAATGAAGGTTTTGGGCGGGGTGATAGGATTTTCGTATTTCGCCCCGTTGGATTAAGCGAATATTGTGTAGTCTAGGTTTCACATAGGGTTACAGACGGCGCCTGCCAGAGCTGTAGGTAATGTAGTAAGTTAGGCCGGTGAATATCATGCGAAGCGCGCGCCAGTAGCGGAGCTTGCTTCAGAGGGTAGTTAATTGAACGACATGGCAAAGAATCTGATCCTTTGGTTGATCATCGCGGCTGTCCTGGTGACGGTGATGAACAACTTCTCCAGCCCTAACGAGCCGCAGACCCTCAACTATTCCGACTTTATTCAACAAGTTAAGGATGGCAAGGTCGAGCGAGTTGCCGTTGACGGTTATGTGATCACCGGCAAGCGCAACGATGGCGACAGCTTCAAGACCATCCGTCCCGCGATCCAGGACAACGGTCTGATCGGCGACCTGGTGGATAACCATGTAGTGGTCGAAGGCAAGCAGCCTGAGCAGCAGAGCATCTGGACCCAGTTGCTGGTGGCCAGCTTCCCAATTCTGGTGATCATCGCGGTCTTCATGTTCTTCATGCGCCAGATGCAAGGTGGCGCCGGCGGCAAGGGTGGGCCGATGAGCTTCGGCAAGAGCAAGGCTCGCCTGCTGTCCGAGGATCAGGTGAAAACTACCCTGGCTGACGTTGCCGGTTGCGATGAGGCCAAGGAAGAAGTTGGTGAGTTGGTTGAATTCCTGCGTGATCCGGGCAAGTTCCAGCGCTTGGGTGGTCGTATTCCTCGCGGCGTGCTGATGGTCGGTCCGCCAGGTACTGGTAAGACTTTGCTGGCCAAGGCTATTGCCGGTGAGGCGAAGGTGCCGTTCTTCACTATTTCCGGTTCCGATTTCGTCGAGATGTTCGTCGGCGTGGGTGCCAGCCGTGTTCGCGATATGTTCGAACAGGCCAAGAAACATGCTCCCTGCATCATCTTCATCGATGAGATCGATGCTGTCGGTCGTCACCGTGGTGCCGGCATGGGTGGCGGTCATGATGAGCGCGAGCAGACTCTCAACCAGTTGCTGGTGGAGATGGATGGTTTCGAAATGAATGACGGCATCATTGTGATCGCCGCCACCAACCGTCCTGATGTACTGGATCCTGCGCTGTTGCGTCCTGGTCGTTTCGACCGCCAGGTAGTGGTCGGCCTGCCGGACATTCGTGGCCGTGAGCAGATCCTCAAGGTTCACATGCGCAAGGTGCCGATGGGTGACGACGTTGCTCCTGCAGTGATCGCGCGCGGTACCCCGGGCTTCTCCGGTGCCGACCTGGCCAACCTGGTCAACGAGGCTTCGTTGTTCGCTGCGCGTGGTGGCAAGCGCATCGTCGAGATGAAGGAGTTCGAACTGGCCAAGGACAAGATCATGATGGGCGCCGAGCGCAAATCGATGGTCATGTCCGAGAAAGAAAAGCAGAACACCGCCTACCACGAAGCTGGTCATGCCATCGTCGGTCGAGTAGTGCCTGAGCATGATCCGGTCTACAAGGTCTCGATCATCCCTCGTGGTCGGGCTCTGGGCGTCACCATGTTCCTGCCGGAAGAGGATCGCTACAGCCTGTCCAAGCGCGCCCTGATCAGCCAGATTTGCTCGCTCTACGGTGGTCGTATCGCCGAGGAGATGACCCTGGGCTTTGATGGCGTGACCACCGGTGCCTCGAACGACATCATGCGGGCCAGTCAGATTGCCCGGAACATGGTGACCAAATGGGGGCTTTCCGAGAAGCTGGGGCCGCTGATGTATGCGGAAGAAGAAGGCGAAGTGTTCCTGGGTCGTAGCGCGGCTAGCCAGCATGCCAGCCTGTCTGCTGAAACGGCGAAGCTGATCGACTCCGAAGTTCGCAGCATCATCGATCAGTGCTATGGCACTGCCAAGCAAATCCTTACTGATAACCGCGACAAGCTCGATGCCATGGCAGACGCCTTGATGAAGTACGAGACCATCGATGCCGACCAGATCGACGACATCATGGCCGGGCGCACTCCGCGTGAACCTCGTGACTGGGAAGGTGGCTCGGGTACTACGCCTCCAGTGGTGCAGAACGAGCGTCCGGAAACACCTATCGGTGGCCCTGCCGCCGATCACTAAGGTTCTAAATGACTTCTGTTTCTTCCTCCACCCGGTTGCCTTGCGGCAACCGGGTTCTTGATTTGGCCCGTGCGCATGTCATGGGTATCTTGAATGTCACTCCCGATTCCTTTTCCGACGGCGGCCGGTTCAACCAGCTGGATGTGGCTTTGCGTCATGCCGAAGCTATGGTTGCGGCCGGTGCTACGCTGATCGATATAGGCGGAGAGTCGACTCGCCCAGGAGCGCGGGCGGTATCGCCGCTGGAAGAGTTGGAGCGAGTGGCGCCAGTGGTCGAGCGAATAGGCCGCGAACTGGACGTGATCATTTCTGTTGATACTTCGACGCCAGCTGTCATGCGGGAGACCGCGCGGCTTGGTGCTGGGTTGATTAATGATGTGCGCTCGCTTCGTCGTGACGGCGCTCTGGATGCCGCCGCCGCCAGTGGCTTGCCCGTATGCCTGATGCATATGCTCGGTGAGCCAGGGGATATGCAGGACAGTCCGCACTATCAGGATGTGACCCGTGAAGTGGGAGCATTCCTGGCTGAGCGCATGGGCGCCTGTGCGGCCGCAGGAATCGATGCGCAGCAGATCATCCTCGATCCTGGTTTTGGTTTCGCCAAGACCCTGCAGCACAATCTGAGTCTGTTCAAGCACATGGAGGCCCTGCACTCCCTGGGGCGGCCGCTATTGGTGGGCGTCTCGCGCAAGAGCATGATCGGCCAGGCCCTTGAGCGTCCCGTAGGCGAACGGCTACATGGCAGCCTGGCATTGGCTGCGCTGGCCGTGGCCAAGGGAGCGAAAATTATCCGCGTCCATGATGTCGCCGAGACCGTGGATGTAGTGCGAATGATTACGGCTGTGGAATCCGCCGAATAAGAATGATGGAGTACCTATGACTAAAAAATACTTTGGCACCGACGGCATTCGTGGCCGTGTGGGCGAATACCCAATTACTCCTGATTTCATGCTCAAGCTCGGATGGGCGGCCGGCATGGCTTTTCGCAGCATGGGCGCTTGCCGGGTTCTGGTGGGCAAGGACACGCGAATTTCCGGCTACATGTTCGAATCGGCTCTGGAGGCCGGGCTGTCGGCGGCTGGTGCTGATGTCATGCTGCTCGGGCCTATGCCGACCCCGGCGATTGCCTATCTGACGCGTACTTTCCACGCGGAAGCGGGCATCGTCATCAGTGCGTCGCATAACCCCCACGACGACAATGGCATCAAGTTCTTCTCGGGAGAGGGCACCAAGCTGCCTGATGAAGTCGAACTGATGATCGAGGAACTGTTGGAGGCGCCCATGACCGTGGTGGAGTCCAGCAAGCTCGGCAAGGTGTCGCGAATCAATGATGCCTCGGGACGCTACATCGAATTTTGCAAGAGCAGTGTTCCCTCCAGTACCAGCTTTGCGGGCCTGAAGATCGTTCTCGACTGCGCCCATGGTGCCACCTACAAGGTCGCGCCGAGCGTGTTCCGCGAGCTGGGGGCCCAGGTCACCGTGCTGTCGGCACAGCCCAATGGTTTGAATATTAACGAGAACTGCGGCTCGACCCATATGGCGCAGTTGCAGGCTGCGGTCCTGGCTGAGCATGCCGACCTGGGTATCGCCTTCGATGGTGACGGTGACCGAGTGCTGATGGTCGACCAGACGGGGGCGATCGTCGACGGCGACGAATTGCTGTTCATCATCGCTCGCGACCTGCATGAGCGCGGCAAGCTGCATGGAGGGGTGGTCGGAACCCTCATGAGTAACCTGGGCCTGGAGTTGGCCCTGGCGGACCTGGGTATTCCTTTTGTTCGTGCCAATGTCGGTGACCGCTATGTGATTGCTGAGTTGCTGGAGCGCAACTGGCTGGTGGGTGGCGAGAACTCCGGGCACATCGTGTGTTTCCGTCATGCCACCACGGGCGATGCGATCATCGCTGCACTGCAGGTGCTGATGGCGCTCAAGGCCCGTGGCGATAGCCTGGCTCAGTGCCGGCAGGGGCTGCGCAAATGTCCACAGGTTCTGGTCAACGTACGTTTCGGTGGTGGTGATAGCCCCGTCGAACACCCTGCGGTGAAGGAAGCTTGTGAGCGAGTGACTGCCGCGATGGCGGGGCGTGGACGGGTCCTTCTGCGCAAGTCCGGAACAGAGCCTCTGGTGCGGGTCATGGTCGAAGGTGACGATGAAATCCAGGTTCGTGCCTATGCCGATGAGCTGGCAAAACTGGTTGCTGAAGTTTCTGCCTGATTTCAGCTTGCCAGTGGTGTTTTGGTTGGGTAACATCTGCGCCCACTTTGACCGACGAGGTAAAGCATGCGTCGCCCTATGGTAGCTGGTAACTGGAAGATGCACGGTACCCGCGCCAGCGTCGCTGAGCTGATCAATGGCCTTCGTCATCTGGCCTTGCCAAGCGGTGTTGATGTTGCGGTGTTCCCGCCTTGCTTGTACATCAATCAGGTGATTGATGGCTTGAAAGGCAAGTCGATCATGGTCGGCGCGCAGAACTCCGCGGTAGAGCCGATGCAGGGTGCGTTGACGGGCGAGATCGCCCCGAGTCAATTAGTGGATGCAGGTTGTTCCCTGGTATTGGTTGGGCACTCCGAGCGCCGTCAGATGATGGGCGAGCGTGATGTGACTCTCAATCGCAAGTTCGCAGCAGCGCAGGCCTGTGGTTTGAAGCCGGTTCTGTGTGTAGGGGAGACCCTGGAGCAGCGCGAAGCCGGGAAGACTCTTGAGGTTGTCGGGCGTCAGCTGGGCAGCATCATCGAAGAGTTGGGTGTTGGTGCGTTTGCCAATGCTGTTATCGCTTACGAGCCGGTCTGGGCCATTGGCACCGGGCTGACGGCAACACCGCAGCAAGCTCAGGATGTGCATGCAGCCATCCGCGCGCAGCTGGCGGCAGAGAATTCTGAAGTGGCACGAGGTGTGCGGCTTCTATACGGCGGCAGCGTGAAAGCGGCCAATGCGGTCGAACTGTTCGGCATGCCGGATATCGATGGGGGGCTCATTGGTGGGGCTTCCCTGAATGCAGATGAGTTCGGTGCGATTTGTCGCGCCGCGGGAAACTGAAAAAATGCTGGAAACAGTCGTAGTCGTTTTTCATCTGCTGGGCGCCTTGGGCGTAGTCGCTCTGGTTTTGCTGCAGCAGGGTAAAGGTGCGGAAGCTGGCGCGTCTTTCGGTGCAGGTGCTTCAAATACTGTGTTCGGAAGCCAAGGTTCCTCTACCTTTCTTAGTAAGTTTACTGCTATACTTGCCGCCGGTTTCTTCATAACCAGCTTGGGGTTAGGTTACTTTGCTAAAGAGAAAGCTCACCAGCTGACTCAAGCAGGTCTACCGGATCCAGCAGTACTAGAAGTACCAAAGCAAAAGCCGGCTTCTGATGATGTCCCGGTGCTTCAAGAGCAAAAGTCGGCTAATAGTGCGACTGACGTACCTCCAGCTCCAGAGCAGAAGTAAGAAGAGTTTCAAGCAGTAACGTAGTCTATGCCGAGGTGGTGGAATTGGTAGACACGCAACCTTGAGGTGGTTGTGCCCATAGGGTGTAGGGGTTCGAGTCCCCTTCTCGGTACCAATTATCAGGAGAGCCCGCTGTTGCGGGCTTTCTTGTAGGCGGAAGGTTACATTGACCCAAAATTGGATCAGTCGTATACTTCCGCCCCAGCTTTGACGCGGGGTGGAGCAGTCTGGTAGCTCGTCGGGCTCATAACCCGAAGGTCGTCGGTTCAAATCCGGCCCCCGCAACCAGTTTTAGCAGAGCCCCTTTTCAGGGGCTTTTTGTTAGCTGGACACTTTATAGCGCCGCTGTTCAACGGCGTTTCCGGGATGGGCGTTTCGCCCATTTTTTATTTGCACAAGCATGCACGAGGGGGTTCAGGTGTCGAGCAAGCTAGAACAGTTGCAGGCCTTGTTGGCCCCGGTGGTCGTGGCCCTTGGCTATGAATGCTGGGGTATCGAGTTTTCGGCTCAGGGCCGCCATTCATTGTTGCGCGTTTATATCGATAAAGAAGGCGGTGTGCTGGTGGACGACTGTGCCATCGTCAGCCGCCAGCTCAGCGGTGTCCTGGACGTTGAAGATCCAATTTCCGTTGAATACACCCTTGAAGTTTCCTCTCCTGGCATGGAACGCCCACTGTTCACCCTTGAACAGTTTGCCAAGTATGTCGGTGAGCAAGTGAAGATCAAGCTGCGCTCGCCCTTCGAAGGTCGGCGTAATTTCCAGGGCCTTCTCCGCGGGGTGGAGGAGCAGGATGTCGTGGTGCAGGTAGATAACCACGAGTTCCTGTTGCCGATCGATATGATCGACAAGGCCAACATTATTCCCAGTTTTGACTGAGACGCGGATCCCGCGGATCCAATGGCTTGCGAAAGGCGAGGCGTACGATGAGCAAAGAAGTACTGCTGGTTGTTGAGTCGGTATCCAATGAAAAGGGTGTACCGGCAAGCGTGATTTTTGAAGCGCTGGAGCTGGCCCTGGCCACTGCTACCAAGAAGCGTTTTGAAGACGAAGTGGACCTGCGTGTGGATATCAACCGCCACACCGGTTCCTATGAAACTTTCCGTCGCTGGACTGTGGTCGAAGAAGCCGACCTGGATGATCCGGCGGTGGAGATCTGGCCGAGCAAGGCCCACGAGACTCATCCCGATGCCAAGGTCGGTGATGTGATCGAGGAAAAGATCGAATCCATCGAGTTCGGCCGCATCGCTGCCCAGACCGCCAAGCAGGTCATCGTGCAGAAGGTTCGCGAAGCCGAGCGCGCACAGGTGGTGGATGCCTACCGCGAGCGCCTGGGCGAGATCATCTCCGGCACCGTCAAGAAGGTGACCCGGGACAACGTGATCGTCGACCTGGGCAACAACGCCGAGGCGTTGCTGGCTCGTGAAGACATCATCTCCCGTGAGACTTTCCGGGTTGGCGTGCGCCTGCGCGCGCTGCTCAAGGAAATCCGCACCGAGAACCGCGGCCCGCAGCTGATCCTGTCGCGTACCGCTCCGGAAATGCTGATCGAGCTGTTCCGTATCGAAGTGCCGGAAATCGCCGAGGGCCTGATCGAAGTCATGGCCGCTTCCCGTGATCCGGGTTCGCGGGCCAAGATCGCCGTTCGCTCCAAGGACAAGCGCATCGACCCGCAGGGCGCGTGCATCGGTATGCGCGGTTCGCGCGTCCAGGCCGTTTCCGGCGAATTGGGCGGTGAGCGCGTAGACATCGTACTGTGGGACGAGAACCCGGCGCAGTTCGTGATCAACGCCATGTCGCCGGCCGAAGTAGCGGCCATCATCGTCGACGAAGATGCCCACGCCATGGACATCGCCGTTGGCGCTGACAACTTGGCCCAAGCCATTGGCCGCGGCGGTCAGAACGTGCGCCTGGCTAGCCAGTTGACTGGCTGGACCCTGAATGTGATGACCGAATCGGACATCCAGGCCAAGCAGCAAGCAGAAACCGGCGACATCCTGCGCAATTTCATCGACGAGCTGGAAGTCGATGAAGAGCTGGCGCAGGTTCTGGTTGATGAAGGCTTCACCAGCCTGGAAGAGATTGCCTACGTACCGTTGGAAGAAATGCTCAACATCGACGGCTTTGACGAAGACATCGTCAACGAGCTTCGCGCTCGCGCCAAGGACCGTTTGTTGACTAAAGCCATCGCTACTGAGGAAAAGCTGGCAGACGCCCATCCGGCCGAAGACCTGCTCTCGCTTGAGGGTATGGACAAGGATTTGGCGATGGAACTGGCGGTGCGCGGCGTAGTTACCCGCGAAGACCTGGCCGAGCAGTCTATTGACGACCTGCTCGACATCGACGGCATCGACGATGATCGTGCCGGCAAGTTGATCATGGCCGCCCGAGCCCATTGGTTCGAGTAATAGGCGCGGCCTGAGGAGAGAAGTGCATGACGCAAGTCACGGTGAAACAACTGGCCGATGAGGTCAAAACACCGGTAGAGCGCCTGCTGCAGCAGATGCGTGAGGCAGGTCTGCCGCACACCGCCGCCGAGGAACATGTGAGCGACAGCGAGAAACAATCGCTGCTGACTCACCTGAAAAGCAGCCACAAGGCGAAAGTGGAAGAACCGCGCAAGATCACTTTGCAGCGCAAGACCACCAGCACCCTGCGTGTCGCTGGCAGCAAGAGCATCAGCGTTGAAGTGCGCAAGAAGAAAGTCTTCGTGCAGCGCAGCCCGGAAGAAATCGAAGCCGAGCGCCAGCGTGAACTGGAAGAACGTCGCGCAGTAGAAAATGCTGCCCGTCAAAAGGCTGAAGAAGAAGCCAAGCGCCGCGCCGAAGAAGAAGCGCGTCGTCAGCCTGCTCCGGTTGCCGAGCCTGTCGTCGAAGCTGTCGCGGAACCAGCCCCGGTGGCGGTCGAGCCTGTGCAGGAGGCGCCAGCGGCGGCTCCAGCTCCGGTTGCGGATGCTCGCAAGAAGGATGAACAGCGTCGTCCGGACAAGTCCCGCAACGACGACAACCGCCGTGGTGGCGATGGCGAGCGCAAGAACGCTCCGCATCGTGCCTCGGTCAAGGAAAAGGCTCCTGCGCCACGCGTTGCCCCGCGTACCACCGACGAAGAAAGCGATGGCTTCCGTCGTGGTGGCCGCGGCAAGGCCAAGCTGAAGAAACGCAACGCTCACGGTTTCCAGAACCCTACCGGGCCGGTGATTCGTGACGTGCAGATCGGCGAGACCATCACCGTGGGCGAACTGGCCCAGCAGATGTCGGTGAAGGCTGCTGAAGTCATCAAGTTCATGTTCAAGCTGGGTACCCCAGCCACCATCAACCAGGTACTGGACCAGGAAACTGCCCAGCTGGTTGCCGAGGAACTGGGCCACAAGGTGACCCTGATCAGCGACACCGCCCTGGAAGATTCCCTGGCCGAGTCCCTGAAGTTCGAAGGTGAAGCGGTTTCCCGTGCGCCGGTCGTGACCGTAATGGGCCACGTTGACCACGGTAAGACCTCGCTGCTGGACTACATCCGCCGCGCCAAGGTGGCTGCGGGCGAAGCCGGTGGCATTACCCAGCACATCGGTGCCTACCACGTGGAAACCGAGCGTGGCATGGTCACCTTCCTCGACACTCCTGGTCACGCCGCGTTTACCGCAATGCGTGCCCGTGGTGCCAAGGCGACCGACATCGTGATCCTGGTGGTCGCGGCGGATGACGGCGTGATGCCGCAGACCATCGAAGCTGTCCAGCACGCCCAGGCTGCTGGCGTTCCGCTAGTGGTTGCGGTGAACAAGATCGACAAGCCGGGTGCTGACCTGGACCGTATCCGCAGCGAGCTCGCAGCGCACGGCGTGACTCCGGAAGACTGGGGTGGCGATACTCCGTTCGTACCGGTCTCCGCGAAAATGGGTACTGGCGTCGACGACCTGCTCGAAGCCGTCCTGCTGCAAGCCGAGGTATTGGAACTCACCGCAATGCCTTCGGCCCCTGGCCGTGGCGTAGTGGTCGAGTCCCGTCTCGACAAGGGTCGTGGTCCGGTGGCTACCGTGCTGGTTCAGGACGGTACCCTGCGTCAGGGCGACATGGTGCTGGTTGGTTCGAACTATGGCCGCGTGCGCGCCATGCTCGACGAGAACGGCAAGCCGATCAAGGAAGCGGGCCCGGCCATTCCGGTCGAGATCCTCGGCCTGGACGGAACCCCGGACGCTGGCGACGAGATGAGCGTGGTGGCTGACGAGAAGAAGGCCCGTGAAGTGGCCCTGTTCCGTCAAGGCAAGTTCCGCGAGGTCAAGCTGGCCCGCGCCCACGCCGGCAAGCTGGAAAACATCTTCGAAAGCATGGGCCAGGAAGAGAAGAAGACGCTCAACATCGTCCTCAAGTCCGACGTCCGTGGTTCGCTGGAAGCCCTGCAAGGTGCGTTGAACGGCCTGGGCAACGACGAAGTGCAAGTACGCGTGGTCGGCGGCGGCGTCGGTGGTATCACCGAGAGCGACGCCAACCTGGCACTGGCTTCCAACGCTGTACTGTTCGGCTTCAACGTGCGTGCCGATGCCGGCGCGCGCAAGATCGTCGAGCAGGAAGGTCTGGATATGCGTTACTACAACGTGATCTACGACATCATTGAAGACGTCAAGAAAGCCCTGACCGGTATGCTGGGCAGCGACGTCCGGGAGAACATCCTGGGTATCGCCGAAGTCCGCGACGTGTTCCGTTCGCCGAAGTTCGGTGCGATCGCCGGTTGCATGGTCATCGAAGGTGTCGTGCACCGTAACCGTCCGATCCGCGTACTGCGTGAAGACATCGTTATCTTCGAAGGCGAGCTGGAATCCCTGCGCCGCTTCAAGGATGACGCTTCCGAAGTGCGTGCCGGCATGGAATGCGGTATCGGCGTCAAGAGCTACAACGACGTCAAGGTTGGCGACAAGATCGAAGTCTTCGAGAAGGTCCAGGTTGCTCGCAGCCTCTGACTCGCGCACTTCAAGAGCCCCGATGGATCGCCGCATGCAAATGCGCGGCATCGCTGGCGGGCTCTAAACGCAACGCCCGGTCCGGCTTCTGCCAGGCCGGGCGTTTGCCGCTTTCAGACCACACGGGTTTCGCCGTGAGGCAGTAACAGGTAACAAGACATGGCAAAAGAATATAGCCGTACCCAACGCATCGGCGATCAGATGCAGCGCGAACTGGCGCAACTGATCCGCCGCGAAGTCAAGGATCCACGTGTCGGCCTGGTGACCATCACCGCCGTGGACGTCAGCCGCGATGTCGGCCACGCGAAGATCTACATCACCGTCATGGGCCAGGAAGGCGCCGAGTCCATCGCCCAGAGCATCAAGGTGCTGAACTCGGCTGCAGGTTTCCTGCGCATGCAACTGGCCCGCGAAATGAAGCTGCGCAGCGTGCCGCAACTGCACTTCCATTACGACGAGAGCGTGGCCCGTGGCGCACACCTGTCGGCGCTGATCGAGCGTGCCGTGGCTGAAGACAGCCTGCACGGCGAAGCCTCTGCTCCTGAAGACACCAAGGAGTAAGCGGTGGCCCAGGTCAAGCGTATCCGCCGTAACGTCAGCGGCATCATCCTGTTGGACAAGCCCCTGGGCTTCACCTCCAACGCGGCATTGCAGAAGGTCCGCTGGCTGCTCAATGCCGAGAAGGCCGGCCATACCGGCAGCCTCGACCCCCTGGCCACCGGCGTGCTGCCGCTGTGCTTCGGCGAGGCTACCAAGTTCTCGCAATACCTGCTCGATTCCGACAAGGGTTACGAAACCCTGATGCAAATGGGCAAGACCACCAGCACCGCGGATGCCGAAGGCGAAGTGCTGCGTACCCGCGAAGTGACCGTTGGTCGTGCCGATATCGAAGCGGTATTGCCGGAATTTCGTGGTGAAATCAAGCAGATACCACCCATGTACTCCGCCCTCAAGCGTGACGGCCAGCCTCTCTACAAGCTGGCTCGTGCAGGGGAAGTGGTGGAGCGCGAACCGCGTTCTGTTACTATTGCGCGCCTGGAATTGCTCGCCTGCGAAGGTGACACCGCTCGCCTGGCGGTGGATTGCAGCAAAGGCACCTATATCCGCACCCTGGTGGAGGATATTGGTGAGAGGCTCGGTTGTGGTGCGTACGTCGCGGAACTGCGGCGGACCCAGGCCGGCCCTTTCAGCCTGGCCCAGACGGTCACCCTGGAAGAGCTCGAGGCAGTGCATGCCGAAGGTGGCAACGAGGCGGTTGATCGTTTCCTGATGCCATCGGATAGCGGCCTGCAGGATTGGCCCTTGCTGCACTTCTCGGAACACAGTGCGTTCTACTGGCTCAATGGCCAACCGGTACGCGCTCCCGATGCACCGAAGTTCGGCATGGTGCGGGTACAAGATCACAACGGTCGCTTCATCGGTATCGGTGAAGTGAGCGAAGACGGGCGCATCGCGCCGCGTCGACTGATTCGGTCAGAGTGACCGAAACCAGTCCGGGTAACAGCGGGCTGGCGAGTGTGGCTGTCAGCAGGCACGGTCACCACTCTTTTTTAGATACAGGGATTTGTCCCTGGCCTGTTGAAACTGTTCTTGAACAGTTTCCTGATATAAGGAATGCCCACATGGCACTCAGCGTTGAAGAAAAAGCTCAGATCGTAGCCGACTACCAGCAAGCTGTTGGTGACACTGGTTCGCCAGAAGTGCAAGTTGCACTGCTGACCGCCAACATCAACAAACTGCAAGGTCACTTCAAGGCCAACGGTAAAGACCACCACTCCCGTCGTGGCCTGATCCGCATGGTAAACCAGCGTCGTAAGCTGCTGGACTACCTGAAGGGCAAGGACCTGAGCCGTTACAGCACCCTGATCGGTCGTCTGGGTCTGCGTCGCTAATCAGCGATTGCGCTATGAGGTTGGTTGCTTGCCATGCGTCAGCGGTTTTTCCGCCGGCGTATGGCAGGCTTCCAGCCTCAAGTTTTATCTGGCTGTAGTTTTACCTGGACAATAAAGGCTGGGCCGATTCCCACCGTTGCCCAAGAATTTCGCAAGAACACAAGTTTCCCCAAGAGCCACAAAGAAGGTAGGACACCGTGAACCCGGTAATCAAGAAATTCCAGTTCGGTCAGTCGACCGTAACCCTCGAGACTGGCCGTATCGCCCGTCAGGCCTCCGGCGCAGTATTGGTCACCGTTGACGACGACGTCAGCGTATTGGTGACCGTAGTGGGTGCCAAGCAAGCCGATCCAGGCAAAGGCTTCTTCCCTCTGTCTGTCCACTACCAGGAAAAAACCTACGCCGCCGGCAAGATCCCTGGTGGTTTCTTCAAGCGTGAAGGCCGTCCTTCCGAGAAAGAAACCCTGACCTCGCGTCTGATCGACCGCCCGATCCGCCCTCTGTTTCCAGAAGGCTTCATGAACGAAGTGCAGGTTGTCTGCACCGTGGTTTCCACCAGCAAGAAGACCGATCCGGACATCGCTGCGATGATCGGTACCTCCGCTGCCCTGGCCATCTCCGGTATTCCTTTCGACGGCCCGATCGGCGCTGCCCGCGTCGCTTTCCACGAAAGCACCGGCTACCTGCTGAACCCAACCTACGAGCAACTGGCTGCTTCGAGCCTGGACATGGTCGTAGCCGGTACCGAAGAAGCGGTACTGATGGTTGAGTCCGAAGCCAAGGAACTGACCGAAGACCAGATGCTGGGCGCCGTGCTGTTCGCCCACGACGAATTCCAGTCGGTAATCAAGGCCGTCAAGGAACTGGCCGCCGAAGCCGCCAAGCCAACTTGGGACTGGGCGCCTGCCGCCGAAGCCACCGAGCTGCTGGGTGCCATCCGCGCCGAGTTCGGCGACGCCATCTCCCAGGCCTACACCATCACCGTCAAGGCCGACCGTTATGCCCGCCTGGGCGAGCTGAAGGACCAAGTGGTCGCCAAGCTCTCCGGCGAAGAAGGCCAGCCATCGGCTGCCGAAGTCAAGGCCGCTTTCGGCGAGATCGAATACCGCACCGTTCGCGAGAACATCGTCAACGGCAAGCCACGTATCGACGGCCGCGACACTCGCACCGTACGTCCGCTGAATATCGAAGTCGGCGTCCTGGCCAAGACCCACGGTTCGGCCCTGTTCACCCGTGGCGAAACCCAGGCCCTGGTCGTCGCGACCCTGGGTACTGCCCGTGACGCCCAGCTGCTGGACACCCTGGAAGGCGAGAAGAAAGACCCCTTCATGCTGCACTACAACTTCCCGCCGTTCTCGGTGGGCGAGTGTGGCCGCATGGGCGGTGCTGGTCGTCGTGAAATCGGCCACGGCCGCCTGGCCCGTCGTTCCGTCCAGGCCATGCTGCCGGATACCGACTCGTTCCCGTACACCATCCGCGTGGTATCGGAAATCACCGAGTCCAACGGCTCCAGCTCCATGGCTTCGGTCTGCGGTGCTTCCCTGGCCCTGATGGACGCCGGTGTACCGATGAAGGCTCCGGTTGCCGGTATCGCCATGGGCCTGGTGAAGGAAGGCGAGAAGTTCGCCGTCCTGACCGACATCCTGGGTGACGAAGACCACCTGGGCGACATGGACTTCAAGGTAGCCGGTACCGCCAAAGGCGTAACCGCGCTGCAGATGGACATCAAGATCAAGGGCATCACCGAAGAAATCATGGAGATCGCCCTGGGCCAGGCCCTGGAAGCTCGCCTGAACATCCTCGGCCAGATGAACCAAGTGATCGGCCAGTCGCGTACCGAGCTGTCGGCCAACGCTCCGACCATGATCGCGATGAAGATCGACACCGACAAGATCCGTGACGTCATCGGTAAAGGCGGCGCCACCATCCGCGCGATCTGCGAAGAAACCAAGGCTTCGATCGACATCGAAGACGACGGTTCGATCAAGATCTTCGGCGAAACCAAGGAAGCGGCAGAAGCTGCTCGCCAGCGCGTCCTGGGCATCACCGCAGAAGCCGAGATCGGCAAGATCTACCTGGGCAAGGTCGAGCGTATCGTCGACTTCGGCGCCTTCGTCAACATCCTGCCGGGCAAGGACGGTCTGGTGCACATCTCCATGCTGAGCGACGCTCGCGTAGAGAAAGTCACCGACATCCTGAAAGAAGGCCAGGAAGTGGAAGTGCTGGTACTGGACGTGGACAACCGCGGCCGTATCAAGCTGTCCATCAAGGACGTGGCGGCAGCCAAGGCTTCGGGCGTTTGATCACCCGCTAGCCTCACGCTGAACAAGCAAGCGCCCCGACTGGTTCGGGGCGTTTTGCTATCTGCGCTTGATATCTCTTTGCCCTCTTGCCTGGCGCGCCCCGGGCGCCGGTGCTAGGTTTAGCCCACGCCGGTGTAGCTCAGTCGGTAGAGCAGCGCACTCGTAACGCGAAGGTCGCAGGTTCGATTCCTGTCTCCGGCACCAGATAGCAGGCCAGGGCCGTTCATCACTGCCTACGCCCTTAGAACACCCCGAAAGACACCAAGCTACAAAACGTCACCAGGCCGCTTCAGCCAATATGCCGAGTTCGCAGGTTGTATCTAAAAACCATGCTAGATGGTCGTCATAGCTTGCTCTATCAGCTCCAGAGCTTTCCTGCTCAATTCAGTTGAGCGCCTTCTAGTTGCCTGTTGAAATGTGTCTGATTTGCAGATTCCGACAATCCATAAACAAATACATCAACTAAGAGTTTGCTTGTACTTAACCAGCATCACGGAATGGCTTCGCGCCTTATTCGTTGCTACTGGCTTTGTGCTCTTTGTGCCTGGATGAGTTTTGGGCTCCGTTGTACATGCCCAGATGGGTCATGAAGTGTGTGGTGGCCGCTAGGGGCGTTGCGCATAATGACAGCCAGGAATCATGGAGTGTCCAGTGTGAAGAAGTGGAAGTTGGTTGTGTTCGGTGTGGTGTCGTTGGCCCTTGCAGGCTGCGAGAAAGGACCTTCCTATGAGTTTGAGGGCCAATACTTCGCCACTGAAGGAGAAAATTGCACGACTCCAGCGAGTACCAAGGATCTTGAGCACTATTTTCTGGAGATAACCAAGCAGGTGGGCTGGGGAAGCGTGTTGTATTCCGCCACTTTGCCATCAGCGGTCAAGGCCGGGCTGCCTGTTGTCAGTGCGCAAGGCGTCTCGCCCAATGATGACAATGAACTCACTTTCCATTTCAGCAAAGCCAGGGTGTAGTGGTCTAATGAAACCGGACACTCATTTAGGCGAGAATGCTCGCCAGATAGAGGTGTCTGATGACCAAGCAACGTCGTTCATTTTCCGCTGAGTTCAAACGCGAGGCCGCAGGCCTCGTGCTTGATCAAGGCTATAGCCACATCGAAGCCTGTCGTTCCCTTGGCGTTGTCGAGTCTGCGCTGCGTCGCTGGGTTAACCAGCTTCAACAGGAGCGCAATGGCGTGACTCCGCAAAGCAAAGCGTTGACGCCCGAGCAGCAAAAAATCCAGGAGTTGGAAGCCCGGATCAATCGGCTGGAGCGGGAAAAAACGATCCTAAAAAAGGCCACCGCGCTCTTGATGGCCGAGGAACACGAGCGTTCGCGTTAATTGATCAACTTCGTTCTGAAGAGCCTGTTGATCTGTTGTGCTCGGTATTTGAAGTCACCCGATCTTGCTATTACGCGCACTGCCGCAAGCGTCGATCTCCGAACGTTGAGCGGATGGTTTTGCGTAGTCGCGTGAACGAGCTGTTCTCCCAAAGCCGCAGCGCGGCGTGCAGCCGAAGCATCATGTTCATGATGCGTGAGGACGGCATAGAGATTGGGCGATTCAAGGTACGCAAGCTGATGAGCGAGATGAAACTGGTCAGCAAGCAGCCTGGCTCACATGCCTATAAAAAGGCGACAGTGGAACGGCCAGATATCCCGAACGTGCTGGATCGAGAGTTCACTGTAGAGAAACCGAATAAGGTCTGGTGCGGTGACATCACCTATATCTGGGCTCAAGGCCGCTGGCACTATGTGGCGGTTGTGATCGATCTGTTCGCCCGCCGCGTAGTGGGCTGGGCATTTTCATCGAAGCCTGATGCCGACCTGGTGATCAAGGCTTTGGACATGGCGTATGAACAGCGTGACCGCCCCCAGAATGTGCTGTTTCACAGCGACCAAGGAAGCCAATACGGCAGCCGGAGCTTTCGCCAGCGGCTATGGCGTTATCGCTTCACGCAAAGCATGAGTCGGCGTGGAAACTGCTACGACAACGCACCGATGGAACGGTTGTTTCGCAGCCTGAAAACGGAATGGATACCGACCGTGGGCTACATGAGTGCATCGCTGGCACAGCAGGATATCGGTCGTTTTTTGATGCAGAGGTACAACTGGCAACGGCCACATCAATTCAACAGCGGGTTGGCGCCCGCAGTGGCCGAGGGAAAACTTAACGCAGTGTCCGGGATTAGTTGACCACTACAGGGTGACCGGGGTTCCTCCAGAGAATCCGGACTTCAATATCGTCGTTACCGTCATTCCCAATAAAAACAGGGAAGGGCATCTTTGGCTGATCAAGGAAACGATGATCATTAACAAGGATGGGGAAGTGAAGGAGTTCGATATCCTTGAGCGTCTGAGAGACCTTATCGAGGTCGGGCAAACAGGCGCTTGCTTGAGAAAAGCAACGGCGACGGGCTGATTCTTGCAGCCCTGATTGGCTAATGCCGATCAGTCAAGGCGCTTGTAGGAGCGAGGCTTGCCCGCGATGCGCGCTACCGTTAACGAGCGTCGACCGGCTGCTCCTACAGGGGATCACCTCGCTTAACTGACGGGCATTACCCCCTTTGAAACACCGATATAGCCCATCGCTTTGGCTGGGTCTGCGAAATCCTGTTTCTCAGGGTTCTGGTGGGCTGGTGTTTGGCGATGCTCCGCAAAACCTCCGATTTTTCTGCAATGGGTGCATCAGGTCATATAAATCACCGGCCAAAGCCCCTATATTCGGTCCCTGTCTGAGTACCAGCATGCTGTTTTCAGATGATCCCGAATGGCTCTGCAGGCCGGTTGAATCGAGCGGCCCAGAGATCCCAGCGACCCCGATCCATTTCCATTCCCAAGATCAGAGAGAACGAGATGATTCCTAAAGAGGCAAGAATCGACGTAGCGCTTGAAAGGTACCTGGCTGCCACGCCTTCCTTGCAAGAAGAAATCAGCGCCCTGAGCCCTGAGGAACAGAAGCAACAGGCGCAATGGGCCTTTGAAGACGAGGCGGAGTCTCGCGGTATCGAGCCGTGGGAACTGGTGCTCGACCTGGTGGCCGAGACACCCGAGGAGCTGAAGGCCATGCGCCTGGAAGTACACCAGGAGGTTGCCGAGGCACTGGGCATGGATCTTCAGGACTATCTGGAACTCAACGAAATCGACGATTGAGCGCTAGCGGCGGCAAGCTTCAAGAACGCTTCTTGAAGCTTGTAGCCAAACCCGCCGCAGTTTTCAGAGGCTCAGGCGCATGGACAGGTCCAGGGCCTTCACATCCTTGGTCATGGCGCCGATGGAGATGTAGTCCACGCCGGTCTCGGCGATCGGACGCAAGGTACTTTCGTTGATCCCGCCGCTGGCTTCGAGCTTGGCCTGGCCAGCATTCAGGCGCACAGCCTCGCGCATGTCGTCCAGGCTCAACTCGTCGAGCATGATGATATCGGCACCCGCCGCCAGCGCTTCTTTCAATTCCACCAGGCTTTCCACTTCCACCTCCACCGGCTTGCCCGGGGCGATCTTGTGGGCGGCGCTGATCGCCTGGGCGATACCACCGCAGGCGGCGATATGGTTTTCCTTGATCAGGAAGGCGTCATACAGGCCGATGCGGTGGTTGTGGCAGCCGCCGCAGGTGACTGCGTACTTCTGTGCCAGGCGCAGGCCGGGCAGGGTCTTGCGGGTATCCAGCAGCTTGACCTGGGTATCGGCGACAAAGTCCGCCAGGTAGCGAGCGCGGGTGGCCACCCCCGACAGCAGTTGCAGGAAGTTCAAGGCGCTGCGCTCGCCGGTGAGCAGCGAGCGGGCCGGGCCTTCGAGATGGAACAGCGCCTGGTTGGGCACTACCCGCTCGCCATCCGCCACCTGCCAGTGCACGGCGACCCGTGGGTCCAGTTGGCGAAACACCGCATCGACCCAGGCGGTACCACTGATCACCGCCGCTTCCCGGGTAATGATGGTGGCCTTGGCCAGGCGTTCGGCCGGGATCAGTTGCGCGGTGATATCGCCGCTGCCGATGTCTTCCAGCAGTGCGCGGCGCACGTTGGCTTCGATTTCGGCGGTCAGGTCGGCGAGGCGTAGATTCGGCATAACGGACTCCACAAACAAAGTGCGCCGATTATAGGGGCATGGGATCGGCGAACCCAAGGCGGCTAATCGGCAACCCCGGACCGAACCTGTGTTTCGTCGCTTTGTCTGAATTGATGAGAGATTTTTCCTAGAAACCTAAGGGTTATTTCCGAGGAGTCGACAGAGTCTGCTGGCGTAACAGGGGAGTTTTACAAGATAATGCGACTTGTAATTGACGTCATAGCTTTGACGTGTCTTTGGCTTCCCCTTACATGAAGTGCAGCGCAGTGCATTTATGCCTTCGCTCAGAGTCGGCTGTGAGCGTCACCGGCTCGGCAGGACCTTGATATCGAACCGAAGAAACACCTTTGCAGGAGGCTTGGATGCACAACGACGGGAATGTAGTGCCTTTGCACAAGGCTGCTACAGATCAGGCGAGCGCTTCGCCGTTGGCCCGCCTGCCTGTGATTCTGCTTCAGGTTCGTGACAAGGCCGCCCAGCAGCTGCGCCATGGCTTGCAAGAGCTGTTCGATAACGCCGACGACACCTTGTTCGAGATGGCTGACCGGGCCCAGGACAACATCGAGCAGAACATCCTGTTCGAGGCCATGCGCGACCTGCGCCTGAAGCGCAAGAGCATCGAGCGCGGCTTTCTCGAGAAGTTCTTCGAGGCCTTCGCCGGCCTGGTCCAGTACGACCCGGCCCTGGTCATCGCCCATGCCGCGGCCTACGACCCGGAGCAGCAACCCACCCGCGATGACCTGGAAAAGACCGTCGCCGTGGATGCCATGGTGGCCAAGGTGCTCAACCGGGCCGGCTTCGCCCTGGGGCACCTGACCGCACGCCTGGGAGTATTGCTGGGCCGGCGCCTGGCCGAAGGCGAGAACCCCCTGGGGCCGGCGCTGCTCTGCGAGTATTTCCTGCAGGCCGGGCGCAGCCTGGGGGTGGAGATCAAGGTCAAGCTGATCATCCTCAAGCTGTTCGAGCGCTACGTGCTCAGGGAGGCCGAGCAACTCTATGCCGAGGCCAACCAGTTGCTGATCGCCACCGGCATCCTCCCCGACCTGCTGCCGGCCCCGGCGCGGCGTGCTTCGGACCGGGTCCGCGCCGAGGTCCAGGACGAGGCTGGCCAGGGCGGCGCTGGTAAAACCGGACAACATCCCTTCGACGAAAGCGTCCAGGAAGTCTTCGCTGCCCTGCAGACCCTGTTGCTCCATGTGCGCGGCAGTGTGGCGCCGACCCTGGAAGCCAGCGCCGAGACCCAGCCGATCTCCACTCGCGACCTGCTGCGCCTGCTCTCGCACCTGCAGCAGTACGTGCCGCCACCCAGCCTCCAGGACGATTTCGACCTGCGCAACCAGCTGGAGCAGTTGCTGACCCGGGTCAGCGTCAAGAGCGGCAAGTCGCGGGTGGTGGATGTGGCCGACGAAGACGTGATCAACCTGATCGCGATGCTGTTCGAATGCATCCTCGACGACCGCAACCTGCCGGACTCGCTCAAGGCGCTGATCGGCCGCCTGCAGATCCCCATGCTCAAGGTGGCGGTGCTGGACAAGAGCTTCTTCAGCCGTGGCAGCCATCCAGCCCGGCGCCTGCTCAATGAAATCGCCGCCGCAGCCATGGGCTGGGGCGGCTGTGACGACCACCAGCGTGACAGCCTGTACCTGCGTATCGAACAAGTGGTGCAGCGGCTTTTGAGCGAGTTCAGCGACGACCCGGCGATCTTTTCCGAGCTGCTGGCGGACTTCCTGGCCTTCACCGCGGACGAGCGTCGTCGGGCCGAGTTGCTCGAACAGCGCACCCGCGATGCCGAAGAAGGCCGGGCCAAGGCCGAGCTGGCCCGGCGCCGGGTGGAACAGGCGCTGAACCAGGCCTTGCTGGGCAAGGTCATGCCCCAGGTGGTGGTGGATTTCATCCGCGATGCCTGGAGCCAGGTGCTGTTGCTCAGTTGTCTGAAGCACGGCGACGACTCGCCGCAGTGGCAGGCGGCCGAACAGACCATGGAACAACTGATCTGGAGTGTGCAGCGCCATGCCGAGCCGGACACCGCCATGCGCCTGCTGGCCCTGGTGCCCGGCCTGCTCAAGGGGCTGCGCGACGGCCTGAGCGGCGCGGCCTTCGATCCTTTCGCCACCAGCGAATTCTTCGCCCAGCTGGAGCTTCTGCACCTGCAGGTGTTCGAGCACCAGGCCCTGGCCACGCAACAGCCTGTGGTCGCCCAGGAGCCGGCACCTACGGACATGGTCGAGGTGGCCCAGCAGATCGTCCTGCCCAGTGCCGAGGAAGGCCCGCTGGAAGCGGCGCCCCTGGCCTTGCCGGTCAATGACCCGAGCCTGCAACTGGTGGACCAGCTGCGCCTGGGGGCCTGGGTCGAGTTCCAGGAGGATGAAGACAGCATCTTGCGCTGCAAGCTGGCAGCCATCGTTCCCCATCCCGTGGCCAAGTACGTATTCGTCAACCGTACCGGGATGAAGGTGCTGGAGCGCACCCGCATGGGCCTGGCCCTGGAATTCCAGCGTGGCGCGGTACACGCCCTGGACGACACCCTGCTGTTCGACCGGGCTCTGGAATCGGTGATCGGCAATCTGCGGCGCCTCAATCACGGCAAGTGATCGCAACCGGCACCGGGATCGCGGCATACTGGGCCACTCAAGGCTTTAGTTGAAGGAATCGGTATGCGGCTGGACCCTGCCACGGGTTGGTGCGATGGCGTACGTCACTGTCCGTCACCCAATTTCAATGAACGCCCGGCGGGCGAGATTTCCCTGCTGGTGATCCATAACATCAGCCTGCCGCCGGGGCAGTTCGGCACCGGCAAGGTGCAGGAATTCTTCCAGAATCGCCTCGATGTCACAGAGCATCCCTATTTTGCCGGGATCGCCGACTTGCGCGTGTCCGCGCATTTTCTGATCGAACGTGACGGCGCGGTCACCCAGTTTGTCTCCTGTCTGGAGCGGGCCTGGCATGCCGGGGTATCGAGTTTCGAGGGACGCGAGACCTGCAACGACTTTTCCCTGGGCATCGAGCTGGAAGGCACCGACGAGCTGCCGTTCACCGATGCCCAGTACCAGGCGTTGAATCTGTTGACCGAGCAATTGCAGGCTGCCTTCAGCGCCATCACGCCACACAGGATTTGTGGCCATAGTGATATCGCGCCCGGGCGCAAGACCGATCCGGGCCAGGCTTTCGACTGGGCACGCTATCGTGCCGCCTTGGAGAAGGGGGAAGGGCAATGAGTTTTCTGGTGTTGCTGCTGGCGGTGTGGATCGAGAAGTTCTCGGCCCTGCGCCAGAAAGTGCAGCGCGACGGCTGGTGGCTGGCGCGCCTGGCACGACTGGAATCGAGCCCGCGCATGGCCGGGCGTCCCTGGAGCCTGCTGGGCTTGCTGGTGCTGCTGCCGGTGCTGGTGCTCGGTTTGCTGTTGCTGATCTTGCAGCCGCTGGCCTACGGCCTGCTGGCGGCGCCGCTGCACCTGCTGGTGGTGATCTACGCCCTGGGGCGCGGCGACTTGCTCGGCGGCCTGGGGCCGTTCCGCGATGCCTGGCGGCGCGAGGACCTGCAAGCGGCGCTGCACGTGGCCAAGCGCGACCTGGGCATTGGTGGCGACAACGGCGAGCAGTTGCTGGAGCGAGTCCAGGGCCACTTGCTGTGGCAGGCCTACCAGGGCTTCTTCGCGGTGATCTTCTGGTACTTCCTGCTGGGGCCGGTGGCGGCCCTGAGTTATCGCCTGCTGGCGCTGGCCGCCGAACACGGCAAGAACCCGGCCCTGGTGGAGCGCGCGGCGCAACTGCGGCATGCCTTCGACTGGCTGCCGGTACGCTTGCTGGCGGCAAGCTTCGCCCTGGTGGGTAACTTCGTGGCGGTGGGCCGGGTGATGCTCCACGAACTGCTCAACTGGCACATCGACGCCGCGCATCTGGTGGAGAAGGTCGGCCTGGTAGCCGCTGAGATCCCGCCGCCAGTTACCGGCCCCGAAGGCATCAACAGCCTGGACCGCATCTGGGAACTGCTGCTGCGGGCCGCGGTGCTCTGGTACGCCGGTTTCGCCCTGTATACCGTGCTCATCTGAGCCTTCTGGCGAGGGGGCCGGCTCCCTCGCCCTGTTCCCCGCTGCGCCGCCCTGGCGCAGTTAACTTTAAGTTACAAAACCTTCCCCGAAATTACGCTATACAGACGGAGCGCCGAATAGTGGCTATCTGCTGCCTTCGCCTGCCTGCCAATAAAAATAAAAGAAAAGGGAGACTTCTTTGTGAAGAGCTTGCTCTATCCCGCTGTCGCGCTGATGAACCGCCTGAGCTTCGGCATGAAGTTCAGCCTGATCAGCGTGCTGTTCTTTGTACCCATGCTGGTGACCAACTTTTATCTGGTGCGCGATTCCTACCGCGAGTTCCAGGGCACCCGGGTCGAACTGCAAAGCCTCGACCTGCTGGGCAGCAGCCTGGCCTTGCGCCGCGACCTGGAGACCCTGAACAACCAGGTGCAAATCAACGCCGGCCTGGGCCAGTCCGGCAAGGCGGGGGATCTGGAGAGCAAGATCGCCGCCCAGGAGCGCCTGGTGCTCGAGCGCCTGCAAGCCATGCAAGCGGTGACCACCGACCCCCAGCAGGTGGAGATATTCAACGCCAAGCGCGATGAACTGGTGACGGCCTTCAAGGCCCAGCAAGTGGAAAACTCGCTGCTGAACAAGAGCGGGCTGATTGGCAAGCTGCTGGGCAGCGCGCAGCTGTTCAGCCAGATCATCGCCAGCCAGTCGGGCCTCAGCCGCGATGCCCAGGGCGATATCCGCCAGCTCAGCGAGCTGATCACCGGCGTCACCCCGCAAGTCACCCAGATCCTGGGCGAAGGCCGGGCCATGGGCGCCTTCTCCCTGGGCCAGGGCTTTCTCAATTCGTCCTCCAGCACCCGTTTCGACGAACTGCTGGTGCAGATCGAAAAACTCCAGGCCGAGTATGGCCTCAAGCTCCAGGACGCCCTGGGCTCCAGCCGCGCCGCCCACGATGCCCTCGACGGCGCGGCCAATGCCAGCAAGGCCAGCCTCAAGCAGGCCAGCGAGCTGTTCGAGGAGCAGGTGGTGATGGCCGAGACCCTGGAGGCGCCCTGGCCGGCGTTCTACGAGCAGGTCAGCCAACTGATGGGGCAGACCTACCAGCTCAACGAAAACACCCTGAAGTTCCTCGACGTCGAGCTGCAAAAGCGCCTGGCGCAGAACCGTAGCCACATGGTGCTGCTGGTGGCGGCCCTGGCCCTGGTGTTCCTCTCGATCGTCTATCTCTATGGCGGTTTCTACGCCTCGACCCGCACCACCCTGCGTCGCCTGGGCGCCATGATGGACAAGGTCGCGGCCGGCGACATGACCGTCACCTTCACCGCCCACAGTCGCGATGAGCTGGGAGAGCTGGGCAGCCTGTTCAACGGCACGGTGCTGAAGATCCACGATTTGATCGAGCGGGTCGGGCATACCGTCAGCGAGGTCGAGCGCCAGGCCGGGCAAGTGGAAAACGTCTCGGCCCAGAGCAACCAGGCGGTGGCCGGCCAGCGCAGCCAGATCGAGCAGGTGGCCACGGCGATGAACCAGATGTCCGCCACCTCCCAGGAAGTGGCCCGCAGCGCTGCGGCGGCGGTCAGCAGCGCCCATAGCGTCAACGACGAAACCATCAGTGGCCGGGGCCTGGTGGAATCCCAGCAAGGCAGCATTGCCCGGCTGGCCAGCGAGATCGACCAGTCGGTGCTGGTGATCAACCAGCTGGCCAGCGATAGCCAATCCATCAGCCGGGTGCTGGAGGTGATCAAGAGCATCGCCGAGCAGACCAACCTCCTGGCCCTCAACGCGGCGATCGAGGCGGCCCGGGCCGGCGAGCAGGGGCGCGGGTTCGCCGTGGTGGCCGATGAAGTGCGGACCCTGGCCAAGCGCACCCAGCAGTCCACCGAGGAAATCGAAGACATGATCGGCAAGCTGCACGGCGGGGTCAGTGCGGCGGTCAAGGCCATGGGCAGCAGCCATGCCATGGCCAATGGCACGGTCGATCAGTCGGAGAAGGTCCAGCAGGCCCTGGAAAACATCCTCGGCGCGGTGGGCATGATCGTCGACCAGAACCAGCAGATCGCCGCGGCGGTGGAACAACAGACGGCGGTGGCCCACGACATCGACCAGAACATCGTCGAGATCAACCGCGCTGGCGAACGTACCGCCGAAGGCGCGCACCAGACCGAGGATGCCAGCCGCCAGCTCGCGGCCCAGGTGGTCCAGCTCAAGCAATTGATCGGTGCGTTCCGGGTCTGAGCCCGCCCTGTAGTGCAGCTCGGCCAGGCCGGGCTGCCACAAGCTGTAGTAATTAATCGCTTTGTCTGGGGTGTTTTTCCTGGTTTCCTGCGCGTTTTTTCCGGGCGCCACCTGCGCCCGGCCAGTCAGCCATGGCGTGTCCATGGCCCTGAGGAAATACGCCGATGACCGCTTCTTCCGGAGTCCTGGGACGCTGCGCCCACTGCCAGGCCCTGCTCGATCTTGAACCCTGGCAACTCAACGCCATGGCCATGCAGGAGCCTTTCGCCTGCAAGCACTGCCACAAGCTGCTGAAGCTCGACTGTCCCGAGCAGATCAAGCGCCTCAAGACCCTGGGCTCGTTCGCCACCCTGCGGGCGCTGTTGATCGTGCTCTGTGCCACGGTGCTGCTGGTGAGCCTGGCGCTGCAATGGATCGGGCTGCTGGAGCGCAGCCTGCAACTGGGCATCTCGGCGCTGGTGCTGGTGGGGTACCTGCTGGTGATGACGGTTGCCCGGCGCCGACAGCGCCGCCCCCTGCTGCTACAGGCCGGCTGAGGGCCAGCCGAACACTGCGCAGGCGTTACGGGTGCTGGCGCTGGCCAAGTGCTCGGCGTCGACGCCGATGATCGTCGCCAGGGCCGCGCAGATCTCCGGCAGGTGCTGGGGGCTGTTGCGCTGGTTGGGGTACATCGCCGGGGCCATGTCCGGCGCGTCGGTCTCCAGCACCAGGGCTTCCAGCGGCAGCTCGGCGAGCACCTTGCGCAGGCGCAGGGCCTGGGGCCAGGTCGCGGCGCCGCCCAAGCCCAGCTTGAAACCCAGCTTGAGGTATTCCCGGGCCTCCTCGCGGCTGCCGGCGAAGGCGTGGATGATCCCGCCGCGCTGGAGCTTGAAGCGCTTCAGGGTGGCGATCACCGCCGCGTGGCTGCGCCGCACATGCAGCAGCGCCGGTAGCTGGAAGTCCGCCGCCAGCTGCAGTTGGGCCTCGAACAGCGCCTGCTGGCGCTCGCGGTCCAATTGCTGGAGAAAGTAGTCCAGGCCGATTTCGCCCACCGCGCACAGTTGCGGATGCCCGGCCAGGCGCGCCAGCCAATCGCCCAGGTGCTGCAGGTCGGCGGGCTGGTGATCGTCCAGGTACACCGGGTGCAGGCCGAAGGCCGCATAGAGCTGCGGGTCGCCTTGCACCAGGTCCCAGACCCGCTGCCAGTTGCCCTGGTAGACCCCCAGCACCACCATCCGGCCGACGCCCCGGGCGCGGCTGTCGGCCAGCAGCGCCCCACGATCGGCGTCGAAATCCGGAAAGTCCAGGTGGGTGTGGCTGTCGATCAGCTCCACGGTTCAGCCCTGCTGGATACGCTGTTTGAAGGTCCGGGCGATGGCCTGTACGCCGGGCTGGTACTGGCCTTCTTCAATGGCCGCCAGGGCCAGTTGCAGGGCGGTGTCGGCGATCAGCTGATGTTGCTGGGCCATGGCGTTGACCGGCAGCGGCAGGAAGTCCAGCAGCTGGGTGTCGCCGAAGGTGCCCAGGCGCAGTGGCCGGGACTTGAGCGGGAAGTCGTGCAGGGCATCGAACACCCCTTGCAGCAGCACATAGGAGGTGGTCACCAGGGCATCGGGCAGGTGGCCCAGGCGCTGCAGCAACTCTTCCATCAACTGCCGGCCGCAATCGCGGCTGAAGGCCTCGCCGTGCTCGATCACCACGTCGCCGCCGAAACCCTCCAGGGCCTGGCGGAAACCCGCGGCCCGCTCCTGGCTGATGCTCAGCTCCGGGCGGGCGCCGAGCAGCACGATCTGCCGGGGCTCGGGTTGCAGCAGGCTCTGGGTCAGTTGCAGGCTGGCTTGCAGGTCGTCGCTGATCACCGAGCAGAACTGCCCGGCCGGCATCACCCGGTCGATGGCGATGATCGGCAGCCCCTGGGCCTGCAATTGCTGGTAGCTGTCGTCTTCCGGCGGCAGGCAGCTGGCGACGATCAAGGCATCGCAGCGGCGCGCGCGAAACAGTTGCAGCAGTTGCCGTTCGCTGTCCGGCGCATCGTCGGAGCTGGCGATCAGCAACTGGTAGCCCCGGGCGCGGGCGCCTTGCTCGAGCAACTTGGCGATCCGTGCGTAGCTGGGGTTCTCCAGGTCCGGGAGAATGAAGCCCAGGGTCCGGGTATGGCGGCTGCGCAGGCCGGCCGCCTGGGGGTTGGGAGTGAAGCCGTGTTCTTCGACTACCGCTCGCACCCGCTCCACGGTGGCGTTGCTGATCCGTTGCTGTTCGGCCTTGCCGTTGATGACGTAACTGGCGGTGGTGACGGACACACCGGCCAGTCGAGCGATATCACTGAGTTTCAACCCGGGATTTCCTTATTTTTGGTGCTTGCCCCGACATTTTCGCCAATCCTACCTGATCTGGGCACGCGACCAATGTCGGAAGCGGCGGGCGACCAGCAGGACTTCAAGAGGCGAAGATTATCGAGTAACTTGCCGATCCTGCTAGATTAAACGTTTCAGCAGGCGTATTTTCTGGGCCAAAGCGTAAACGTAGAAGCGCCTCCGTCGGCTGGCCAGTCCCATTTTTGGCCATGACAGCGCCTACGCTGCTGACTTAAAACAATACCTAGCGCTGCCCCGCGCTAAATAGGAGAACCCATGCTCGAACTCACCGTAGAGCAGATATCCATAGGTCAGACGGCTGTGGATAAGTCCGCGGCATTACGCTTGCTGGCCGACAAACTGGTGGCCGATGGCCTGGTGGCTGCGGGTTACCTGAGCGGCCTCGAACAGCGCGAGGCCCAGGGCTCGACCTTCCTCGGCCAAGGCATCGCCATCCCCCACGGCACCCCTGAAACTCGCGACCAGGTCTTCGCCACCGGCGTGCGCCTGCTGCAGTTTCCCGAAGGCGTGGACTGGGGCGACGGGCAGATCGTCTACCTGGCCATCGGCATCGCCGCCAAGTCCGACGAGCACCTGCGCCTGCTGCAACTGCTGACCCGCGCCCTGGGCGAGACCGACCTGGGCCAGGCCCTGCGTCGCGCCAGCTCGCCGCAGGCGTTGCTCAAGCTGTTGCAGGGCGCGCCCCAGGAACTGGCGCTGGATGCGCAGATGATCGGCCTTGGGGTGGCGGCGGAAGATTTCGAAGAGCTGGTGTGGCGCGGCGCACGCCTGCTGCGCCAGGCCGAGTGCGTGAGCAACGGCTTTGCCGCCGTGCTGCAGCAGGTCGAGGCGCTGCCCCTGGGGGATGGCCTGTGGTGGCTGCACAGCGAACAGACCGTGTTGCGTCCGGGCCTGGCCTTCGTCACCCCGGACAAACCCATCCGTTACCTGGGCCAGCCGCTGAGTGGCCTCTTCTGCCTGGCCAGCCTCGGTGAAGCCCACCAGGCCCTGCTCGAACGCCTGTGCGCCCTGTTGATCGATGGGCGTGGCCAGGAGTTGTGGCGCGCCACCAGCACCCGCGCGGTGCTCGAAGTACTGGGCGGCGAGTTGCCGGCGGACTGGCCCAGTGCCCGGATCGCCCTGGCCAACGCCCATGGCCTGCACGCGCGCCCGGCCAAGGAGCTGGCGCAACTGGCCAAGGGGTTTGACGGCGAGATCCGCATTCGTCTCGCCGACGGCAACGAACCGGCGGTCTCGCTCAAGAGCCTGAGTAAGCTGCTCAGCCTCGGCGCCCGCCGTGGCCAGGTGCTGGAACTGATCGCCGAGCCGAGCATCGCCGCCCAGGCCTTGCCGGTATTGCTGGCGGCCATCGAGCAAGGGCTGGGCGAAGAGGTCGAGCCCTTGCCGACCGTCGCGGCGCCCGTGGATGTGCCGCAAGAGCTCGCCGCCCCGGTCAGCGCCCCAGCTGCCGGTAGCCTGTTCCAGGCCGTACCGGCGGCCCCCGGGATCGCCATCGGCCCGGCCCATGTGCAGGTCCAGCAGGCCATCGACTATCCGCTGCGTGGTGAGTCCCCCGCCATCGAGCGCCAGCGCCTGCAGCAGGCCCTGGGCGAGGTGCGCGAGGACATCCAGGGCCTGATCCAGCGCAGCCAGGCCAAGGCCATCCGCGAGATTTTCATCACCCACCTGGAAATGCTCGACGACCCCGAGCTGGTGGATGAGGTGAACACCCGCCTCAAGCAGGGCGAAAGCGCCGAGGCCGCGTGGATGAGCGTGATCGAAAGCGCCGCTCGGCAACAGGAGTCCTTGCAGGATGCGCTGCTGGCCGAACGCGCCGCCGACCTGCGCGATATCGGCCGCCGGGTGCTGGCGCAACTGTGCGGCATCGAAACCCCGGCCGAGCCGGACCAGCCCTACATCCTGGTGATGGACGAAGTCGGCCCCTCGGATGTAGCCCGCCTGGACCCAGCCCGGGTGGCCGGGATTCTCACCGCCCGTGGCGGCGCCACGGCCCACAGTGCCATCGTCGCCCGGGCCCTGGGCATCCCGGCCCTGGTGGGCGCGGGCGCCAGCGTGCTGCTGATCAAGTCCGGCACGCCCTTGCTGCTGGATGGCCAGCGCGGCCGCCTGCATGTCGACGCCGATAGTCACACCCTGCAGCGGGCCGCCGAGGAACGCGACAACCGCGAGCAGCGGCTCCAGGCCGCCGCCGAACAGCGCCACCTGCCGGCCCAGACCCGCGATGGTCACGCGGTGGAAGTGTTCGCCAACGTCGGGGAAAGCGCCGGCGTCGCCGCAGTGGTGGAGCAGGGCGCCGAAGGCATCGGCCTGCTGCGCACCGAACTGATCTTCATGGCCCATCCCCAGGCCCCGGACGAAGCCACCCAGGAAGCCGAATACCGCCGCGTGCTCGATGGCCTGGGCGGGCGGCCGCTGGTGGTGCGCACCCTCGATGTGGGCGGCGACAAACCGCTGCCCTACTGGCCGATCTCCCAGGAGGAAAACCCCTTCCTAGGCGTGCGCGGCATCCGCCTGACCCTGCAACGCCCGCAGATCATGGAAGCGCAGTTGCGGGCGCTGCTGCGCTCGGCGGACAACCGCCCGCTGCGGATCATGTTCCCCATGGTCGGCAGCGTCGAGGAATGGCGCCAGGCCCGGGACATGACCGAGCGCCTGCGCCGGGAAATCCCCGTGGCCGACCTGCAACTGGGGATCATGGTCGAGGTGCCCTCGGCGGCCCTGCTGGCCCCGGTACTGGCCAAGGAAGTGGACTTCTTCAGCGTCGGCACCAACGACCTCACCCAGTACACCCTGGCCATCGATCGCGGCCATCCGACCCTTTCGGCCCAGGCCGATGGCCTGCACCCGGCGGTGCTGCAACTGATCGACATCACCGTGCGCGCCGCCCATGCCCACGGCAAGTGGGTCGGCGTCTGCGGCGAGCTGGCGGCCGACCCGCTGGCGGTGCCGGTGCTGGTGGGCCTGGGCGTGGATGAACTGAGCGTCTCCGGACGCAGCATCGCCGAGGTCAAGGCGCGCATTCGCGAACTCAGCCTGGCCCAGGCCCGAACCCTTGCTCAACAGGCCCTGGCCGTCGGCAGCGCCAACGATGTGCGCGCCTTAGTGGAGGCCATGTAATGGCGAAGATTCTCACCCTGACCCTCAACCCGGCGCTGGACCTGACCGTGCCCCTGGCGCACCTCGAGGTGGGGCAGGTCAACCGTAGCCAGGCGCTGCACGTGCATGCCGCCGGCAAGGGGGTGAACGTGGCCCAGGTCCTGGCCGACCTGGGCCATCGCCTGACCGTCAGCGGCTTTCTCGGGGCCGGCAATCCCCAGGCTTTCGATGAGTTGTTCGCCCGCCGTGGGTTCGTCGATGCCTTCGTTCGCGTGCCGGGGGAAACCCGCAGCAACATCAAGCTGGCCGAGGCCGATGGGCGCGTTACCGACGTCAACGGTCCGGGCCCGCGGGTCGACGCCGTCGCCCAGCAAGCGCTGCTGGCGCGCCTGGAGCAGATCGCCCCCGGGCATGACGCGGTGGTGGTCGCCGGCAGCCTGCCCCAGGGCGTGAGCCCGCAATGGTTCCAGGCCCTGCTGCTGCGGCTGAAGGCCATGGGCCTGAAGCTGGCCCTGGACACCAGCGGCGCCGCCTTGCGTGCCGGGCTGGCGGCCGGGCCCTGGCTGGTCAAGCCCAATGGCGAGGAACTGGCCGATGCCCTGGGCCGGCCGGTGGCCACGCCGGACGACCAAGCCGCCGCTGCTCGCCAGTTGCAGGCCCAGGGTGTCGAGCATGTGGTGGTCTCCCACGGCGCCGAGGGCGTCCACTGGTTCGCCGCTGGCCAAGCCTTGCAGGCGCTGCCGCCCAAGGTCGCGGTGGTCAGTACCGTGGGTGCCGGCGACTCGTTGCTGGCCGGGGTGCTGCACGGCCTGCTCGTCGGCCAGGACGCCGCCCAGGCCCTGCGCACGGCCACGGCCATCGCCGCCATGGCGGTGACCCAGATCGGTTTCGGCATCGGCGACCGGGCCCAACTGGCCCGGCTGGAACAGGGGGTGCGCGTGCAGCCCCTGGCAGAACAATAAGAGAGGTGCCCATGAAGTTAGCCATCGTTACCGCCTGCCCCAATGGCATGGTCACCAGCGTGCTCTGCGCACGCCTGCTGGACGCCGCGGCCCAGCGCCAGGGCTGGAGCACCAGCGTCGAGGTCCACGACCCGGCCCGTCCCGAGCGCCAATTGTCGGCCGCGACCCTGGCGGCGGCCGAGTGGGTGCTGGTGGTCAGCAGTGGGCCTGTGGATCTGTCGCGTTTCGTCGGCAAGCGGGTCTATCGCAGCAGCCCGTCCCAGGCCCTGCAGGATGTGGATGCCTTGCTGCGCCGGGGCGCCGAGGACGCCCAGGTGCTGATGGCCGCGCAAGAGCCGGGCGAGCCCGCGCCCAGCGCCGAACAGTCGGTGCCACGGGTGGTGGCGATCACCGCTTGCCCCACCGGCGTGGCCCACACCTTCATGGCCGCCGAGGCCTTGCAGCAGGCGGCCAAGCGCCTGGGTTACCAGCTGCAAGTGGAAACCCAGGGCTCGGTGGGCGCGCGCAATCCGCTGAGCGCCGAGGCCATCGAGCAAGCCGACGTGGTGCTGCTGGCGGCGGACATCGAAGTGGCCACCGAACGCTTTGCCGGCAAGCGCATCTATCGCTGCGGCACCGGCGTGGCGCTGAAGCAAGCCGAGGCGACCCTGCACAAGGCGCTGGCCGAGGGCCGGCCGGAGTCCGTGGCCATTGGCGCCCAAGCACCGGCCAAGCCAGACAAGGCCGGGGTCTACAAGCACCTGCTGACCGGGGTTTCGTTCATGCTGCCGATGGTGGTAGCGGGCGGCTTGATGATCGCCCTGTCCTATATGTTTGGTATCAATGCGTTTGAGGAAAAAGGGACCTTGGCGGCGGCCTTGAAGCTGATTGGTGGTGATACCGCGTTCAAGCTGATGGTGCCGTTGCTGGCTGGCTACATCGCCTACTCCATCGCCGACCGGCCGGGGCTGGCCCCGGGGATGATCGGTGGCCTGCTGGCCAGCACCCTGGGCGCGGGGTTCATCGGCGGTATCGTTGCCGGGTTCCTGGCCGGGTACGCGGCCAAGCTGATCAACCGCTACCTGCCATTGCCCCAGGGCCTGGAGGCCCTGAAGCCGATCCTGATCATCCCGTTGCTGGCCAGCCTGTTCACCGGCCTGGTGATGATCTACGTGGTGGGCAAGCCGGTGGCGGGCATGCTCGGGGCCCTGACGCATTTCCTCGACAGCATGGGTACCACCAACGCGATCCTGCTGGGGGTGTTGCTGGGGGCGATGATGTGCGTGGACCTGGGCGGGCCGATCAACAAGGCGGCCTATGCGTTTTCGGTGGGGCTGCTGGCGTCTCAGAGTTATGCGCCGATGGCCGCGGCGATGGCGGCGGGGATGGTGCCGCCCATTGGCCTGGGCATTGCGACCTTCATCGCCCGGCGCAAGTTCGCCCAGACCGAGCGGGAGGCGGGCAAGGCGGCGCTGGTGCTGGGGTTGTGCTTTATCTCCGAGGGGGCGATTCCGTTCGCGGCCAAGGACCCGTTGCGGGTGATCCCGGCGAGCATTGCCGGTGGGGCGTTGACCGGGGCCTTGTCGATGTATTTTGGCTGCAAGTTGATGGCGCCCCATGGGGGGTTGTTCGTGATGTTGATTCCGAATGCGATCAATCATGGGGTGTTGTATTTGCTGGCGATCGTGGCGGGGAGTTTGTTGACGGCGGGGGTGTATGCGGTGGTGAGGCGGGGGGATATGG
>NZ_NEIQ01000019.1:0-133173 GCF_002112765.1 Pseudomonas sp. B6(2017)
GGCGCGTAGCGGCCGTGGGGCGTGGGGGTGGGAGGCTGGGGCTAGAGCCTTTGTCCGGTGCATTTGTCTGTGGGCGCCGGGGTATGTCGTAAACGCATCTTTGCGTGGCGTCCATAGGCATCTGGGCTCTGCGTGGCGGTCATACCATCGCATCCAAAGGGCGCAGCTTCAGGGCTGGCCTCACCGAGACGAAAGGCGCAGCGCCGCCGCTGGGAGAGACGTGATGTTCAGCAAGCAAGACCAGATCCAGGGCTACGACGATGCACTGCTGGCGGCGATCAATGCCGAGGAGCAGCGCCAGGAAGACCATATCGAGCTGATTGCGTCGGAGAACTACACCAGCAAGCGAGTGATGCAGGCCCAGGGCAGCGGCTTGACCAACAAGTACGCCGAAGGGTACCCGGGCAAGCGCTACTACGGCGGTTGCGAGCATGTGGACAAGGTCGAGGCCCTGGCCATCGAGCGGGCCAAGCAGTTGTTCGGTGCCGACTACGCCAACGTCCAGCCGCATTCCGGTTCGTCGGCCAACAGCGCCGTGTACCTGGCCTTGCTGCAGGCTGGCGACACCATCCTCGGCATGAGCCTGGCCCACGGCGGGCACTTGACCCACGGGGCCAAGGTGTCGTCCTCGGGCAAGCTGTACAACGCGGTGCAATACGGGATCGACACCAACACCGGGCTGATCGACTACGACGAGGTCGAGCGCCTGGCCGTGGAGCACCAGCCGAAGATGATCGTCGCCGGCTTCTCGGCCTATTCCAAGACCCTGGATTTCCCGCGCTTCCGGCAGATCGCCGACAAGGTCGGGGCGCTGCTGTTCGTCGACATGGCCCACGTTGCCGGGCTGGTGGCAGCCGGCTTGTATCCCAACCCGATCCCGTTCGCCGACGTGGTCACCACCACCACCCACAAGACCCTGCGCGGTCCCCGTGGCGGGCTGATCCTGGCCAGGGCCAACGAGGAGATCGAGAAGAAGCTCAACGCCGCGGTGTTCCCCGGCGCCCAGGGCGGCCCGCTGATGCATGTGATCGCGGCCAAGGCGGTGTGCTTCAAGGAGGCCCTGGAGCCTGGCTTCAAGGCCTACCAGAAGCAGGTGGTCGACAATGCCCAGGCCATGGCCGGCGTGTTCGTCAAACGTGGCTACGATGTAGTGTCCGGCGGCACCGATAACCATCTGTTCCTGGTCAGCCTGATCCGCCAGGGCCTGACCGGCAAGGATGCCGATGCCGCCCTGGGCCGCGCCCATATCACCGTGAACAAGAACGCCGTGCCCAACGACCCGCAGTCGCCGTTCGTCACCTCCGGCCTGCGCATCGGTACCCCGGCGGTCACCACCCGTGGCTTCAAGGTCGCCCAGTGCACCGAGCTGGCCGGCTGGATCTGCGACATCCTCGATCACCTCGGCGATGCCGATGTCGAGGCCAATGTCGCCCGCCAGGTGGCGACCCTGTGCGCCGATTTCCCGGTCTACCGCTGAGAGCCGCCATTGGAGCAATGACTATGCAACGCTACTCGGGCTTCGGCCTCTTCAAGCACTCTCTCAGCCACCATGAAAACTGGCAGCGCATGTGGCGCACGCCGACCCCGAAGAAGGTCTACGACGTGGTCATCGTCGGCGGCGGCGGCCATGGCCTGGCCACGGCCTATTACCTGGCCAAGGAACACGGCATCACCAACGTCGCGGTGGTGGAGAAGGGCTGGCTGGGCGGCGGCAACACCGCGCGCAACACCACCATCGTGCGTTCCAACTACCTGTGGGACGAGTCGGCGCAGCTCTACGAGCATGCGATGAAGCTCTGGGAAGGCCTGTCCCAGGACCTGAACTACAACGTGATGTTCTCCCAGCGCGGGGTCTACAACCTGTGCCACACCCTGCAGGACATCCGTGACTCCGAGCGCCGGGTCAGCGCCAACCGTCTCAACGGCATCGATGGCGAGCTGCTCAACACCCAGCAGGTGGCGGACGAGATTCCCTACCTGGACTGCTCGAAGAACACCCGTTATCCGATCCTCGGCGCTACCGTCCAGCGCCGTGGCGGCGTGGCCCGGCACGATGCCGTGGCCTGGGGTTTCGCCCGGGCCGCCGACGCCCTGGGCGTGGACCTGATCCAGCAGACCGAAGTGATCGGCTTTCGCAAGGAAAACGGCGCCTGCATCGGCGTCGAGACCACCAAGGGCTTCATCGGGGCCAAGCGCGTGGGCGTGGTCACCGCCGGTAACTCCGGGCACATGGCCAAGCTGGCGGGCTTTCGCCTGCCGATCGAGTCGCACCCGCTGCAAGCGCTGGTATCGGAGCCGATCAAGCCGATCATCGACAGCGTGATCATGTCCAACGCGGTGCACGGCTACATCAGCCAGTCCGACAAGGGTGACCTGGTGATCGGCGCCGGCATCGACGGTTGGGTCGGTTATGGCCAGCGCGGTTCCTATCCGGTGATCGAGCACACCATCCAGGCCATCGTCGAGATGTTCCCGATCCTTTCCCGGGTACGCATGAACCGCCAGTGGGGCGGCATCGTCGATACCAGCCCGGATGCCTGCCCGATCATTTCCAAGACCCCGGTGCCGAACATGTTCTTCAACTGCGGCTGGGGTACCGGCGGCTTCAAGGCCACCCCGGGCTCGGGCAACGTATTCGCCGCCAGCCTGGCCAAGGGCGAGATGCACCCGCTGGCCGCGCCGTTCTCCATCGACCGTTTCCACAACGGCGCCCTCATTGACGAACATGGCGCTGCGGCCGTCGCCCACTAACTAAAGGCCCCGTGAAAACTACTGCGCTCGGCAATACCACGTTAAAAACAGGCTCGAAATGCTCACTTAGTAAACTAAGCTCCGCTTTCTCCCCTGTTTTTGCCTTGTCTTGCCTTCGCTCGCTACGTTTTCACGGCGCTTTAGAGGAGAAACCCCATGTTGCATATCTTCTGTCCTCACTGCGGCGAGCTGCGCTCCGAAGAGGAATTCCATTCGTCCGGCCAGGCCCATATCCCTCGGCCGCTGGACCCCAATGCCTGCACCGACGAGCAGTGGGGCGAATACATGTTCTTCCGTGACAACCCCCGTGGCCTGCACCACGAGCTGTGGATCCATGCCGCCGGGTGCCGCCAGTACTTCAACGCCACCCGCGACACCGTGACCTACGAAATCCTCGAAACCTACAAGATCGGTACCAAGCCGCAATTCACCGCCAAGGCCGCGGGAGAGAAGGTATGAGCCAGACCAATCGCCTGTCCAACGGCGGACGCATCGACCGCAACAAGGTCCTGACCTTCACCTTCAACGGCCAGAGCTACAAGGGCTTCGAGGGCGACACCCTGGCCTCGGCGCTTCTGGCCAACGGGGTCGATATCATCGGCCGCAGCTTCAAGTACTCGCGGCCCCGGGGCATCTTCGCCGCCGGTTGCGAGGAGCCCAACGCGGTGCTGCAGATCGGCGCCACCGAAGCGACCCAGGTCCCCAACGTGCGGGCCACCCAGCAGGCGCTGTACCAGGGCCTGGTGGCCACCAGCACCAACGGCTGGCCCAGCGTCAACAACGACATGATGGGGATTCTCGGCAAGGTCGGCGGCAAGCTGATGCCGCCGGGCTTCTACTACAAGACCTTCATGTATCCGCAGTCGTTCTGGATGACCTACGAGAAGTACATCCGCAAGGCCGCAGGCCTGGGCCGCTCGCCCACCGAGAACGATCCGGACAGCTACGACAACATGAACCACCACTGCGACGTGCTGGTGGTCGGTGCCGGGCCTGCGGGCCTGGCCGCCGCCCTGGCTGCCGCTCGCAGCGGTGCGCGGGTGATCCTCGCCGATGAGCAGGAAGAGTTCGGCGGCAGCCTGCTGGACAGCCGCGAGAGCCTGGACGGCAAGCCTGCCGCCGAGTGGGTGGCCAGCGCCCTGGCCGAGCTCAAGGCCCTGCCGGAAGTGATCCTGCTGCCACGGGCCACGGTCAACGGCTACCACGACCACAACTTCCTGACCATTCACGAACGCCTCAGCGACCACCTGGGAGACCGTGCGCCCATCGGCCAGGTGCGCCAGCGCATCCACCGGGTGCGGGCCAAGCGTGTGGTGCTGGCCACCGGCGCCCACGAGCGGCCGCTGGTATACGGCAACAACGACGTACCGGGCAACATGCTCGCGGGCGCGGTTTCCACCTACGTGCGTCGCTACGGCGTGGCCCCGGGCAAGAAACTGGTGCTGTCCACCAACAACGACCATGCCTATCGCGTGGCCCTGGACTGGCTCGACGCCAGCCTGAACGTGGTGGCCATCGCCGATGCTCGGCACAACCCCCGTGGCGCCCTGGTGGAGGAAGCACGGGCCAAGGGCATTCGTATCCTGACGTCCAGCGCGGTGATCGAGGCCCGCGGCAGCAAGCACGTGACCGGCGCCCGGGTGGCGGCCATCGACGTCAAGGCGCACAAGGTCACCAGCCCCGGCGAGTGGCTCGACTGCGACCTGATCGCCAGCTCCGGCGGCTACAGCCCGGTGGTGCACCTGGCTTCGCACCTGGGCGGCAAGCCGGTATGGCGCGAAGACATCCTCGGTTTCGTACCGGGCGAAGCGCCGCAGAAACGCGTGTGCGTGGGCGGCATCAATGGTGTCTACAGCCTGGGCGACTCCCTGGCCGATGGTTTCGAAGGTGGCGTGCGCGCGGCCAGCGAGGCTGGGTTCCAGGTAGTCGAGGGTGTGTTGCCCAAGGCCCTGGCCCGGCATGAAGAGCCCACCCTGGCGCTGTTCCAGGTGCCCCACGAAAAAGGCACCGCACGGGCGCCCAAGCAGTTCGTCGACCTGCAGAACGACGTCACCGCTGCCGCCATCGAACTGGCGACCCGCGAGGGCTTCGAGTCGGTGGAGCACGTCAAGCGCTACACCGCCCTGGGCTTCGGCACCGACCAGGGCAAGCTGGGCAACGTCAACGGCCTGGCCATCGCCGCCCGTTCGCTGAACGTCAGCATCCCGCAGATGGGCACCACCATGTTCCGCCCGAACTACACGCCGATCACCTTCGGCGCCGTGGCCGGTCGTCATTGCGGGCATATCTTCGAGCCGGTGCGCTTTACCGCGCTGCATGCCTGGCATGTGCAGAACGGCGCCAAGTTCGAAGACGTCGGCCAGTGGAAGCGGCCCTGGTACTTCCCGAAGAACGGCGAAGACCTGCATGCCGCGGTCAAGCGCGAATGCCAGGCAGTACGCGACAGCGTCGGCCTGCTGGACGCCTCGACCCTGGGCAAGATCGATATCCAGGGGCCGGATGCCCGTGAATTCCTCAACCGCATCTACACCAACGCCTGGACCAAGCTCGACGTGGGCAAGGCCCGCTACGGCCTGATGTGCAAGGAAGACGGCATGGTCTTCGACGACGGCGTCACCGCCTGCCTGGCCGACAACCACTTCCTGATGACCACCACCACCGGTGGCGCGGCCCGCGTGCTGCAATGGCTGGAGATCTACCAGCAGACCGAATGGCCGGAGCTGAAGGTGTACTTCACCTCGGTCACCGACCACTGGGCCACCCTGACCCTGTCGGGCCCCAATAGCCGCAAGCTGCTCAGCGAAGTGACCGACATCGACCTGGACAAGGACGGTTTCCCGTTCATGACCTGGAAGGAAGGCCTGGTGGGCGGCGTGCCGGCCCGGGTGTTCCGGATTTCGTTCACCGGCGAGCTGTCCTACGAGGTCAACGTCCAGGCCAACTACGCCATGGGCGTGCTGGAGCAGATCGTCGAGGCGGGCAAGAAATACAACCTGACCCCTTACGGCACCGAGACCATGCACGTGCTGCGGGCCGAGAAGGGCTTCATCATCGTCGGCCAGGACACCGACGGCTCCATGACCCCGGACGACCTGAACATGGGCTGGTGCGTGGGCCGTACCAAGCCGTTCTCGTGGATCGGCTGGCGCGGGATGAACCGCGAGGACTGCGTGCGCGAGGAACGCAAGCAACTGGTGGGCCTCAAGCCGCTGGACCCGACCCAGTGGCTGCCCGAGGGCGCGCAGCTGGTGTTCAACCCCAAGCAGGCGATCCCCATGAGCATGGTCGGTCACGTGACTTCCAGCTACGCCCACAACTCCCTGGGGTATTCCTTCGCCCTGGCGGTGGTCAAGGGTGGCCTCAAGCGCATGGGCGAGCGGGTCTTCGCGCCCCTGGCCGATGGCCGGGTGATCGAGGCGGAAATCGTTTCTTCGGTGTTCTTCGATCCCAAGGGCGATCGGCAGAACGTCTAACCAGATCCCGTAGGAGCGAGGCTTGCCCGCGAAACGATAGGTGCGGCGCCTCAGCCAGAGCGCGATGTGCTCATCGCTGGCAAGCTCCGCTCCTACGGGTGTGATGCAAGAATTTGAAGACAGGTGCTCTATGACCGCAGTCAACGTTTACCAACAGCGCCCGAACGACGAAGCCAAGGCGCAATCGCCATTGCACCACGCCGACCTGCCGAGCCTGGTGGGCAAGGGCCGCAAGAACGCCGGGGTGATCCTGCGCGAGAAGAAATTCCTCGGCCACCTGACCCTGCGTGGCGATGGCCATGACCCGGCCTTCGCCGCGGGGGTGCACAAGGCCCTGGGCCTGGAACTGCCGGCCGCCTTGACCCTGGTGAGCAAGGGCGAGACCAGCCTGCAATGGCTGGGACCGGACGAGTGGCTGCTGATCGTGCCCGGTGGCGAGGAGTTCGCCGCCGAGCAGAAGCTGCGCGAGGCCCTGGGCCAGTTGCATATCCAGATCGTCAACGTCAGCGGTGGCCAGCAGATCCTTGAGCTGTCCGGCCCCGATGTGCGCCGGGTGCTGATGAAGTCCACCAGCTACGACGTGCACCCCAGCAACTTCCCGGTGGGCAAGGCGGTGGGCACGGTGTTCGCCAAGTCGCAGCTGGTGATCCGCCGCACCGGTGAGGAAACCTGGGAACTGCTGGTGCGCCGCAGCTTCTCAGACTACTGGTGGCTGTGGTTGCAGGATGCCGCCGCCGAATACGGCCTCAGCGTTCAGGCCTAGCAGCCTGCCAAGCCCTTGTCGCGGGCACGCCTCGCGCCTGCGGCCGGATTGTAGGAGCGAGGCTGCCCGCGATTCGACCGCCTAGCGGTTGCCTATCAAGAACAGGAGTTGTCCAGCATGAGCCGCGCCCCCGACACATGGATCTTGACCGCCGACTGCCCCAGCGTGCTCGGCACGGTGGATGCGGTGACCCGCTTCCTGTTCGAGCAGGGCTGCTACGTCACCGAGCACCACTCCTTCGACGACCGGCTCTCGGGGCGGTTCTTCATTCGCGTGGAGTTCCGCCAGCCCGATGGCCTCGACGAGGAGGGCTTTCGTGAGGGCCTGGCCGAGCGCGCCAGGGCTTTCGAGATGAACTTCGAGCTGACGGCCCCGCATTACCGGCCAAAGGTGGTGATCATGGTCTCCAAGGCCGATCACTGCCTCAACGACCTGCTCTATCGCCAGCGTATCGGCCAGTTGCCCATGGACGTGGTGGCGGTGGTGTCCAACCACCCGGACCTCAAGCCCCTGGCCGACTGGCACCAGATTCCCTACCACCATTTCCCCCTCGACCCCAACGACAAGCCGGGCCAGGAGCGCCAGGTATGGCAGGTGATCGAGGCGTCCGGCGCCGAGCTGGTGATCCTCGCCCGCTACATGCAGGTGCTGTCGCCGGACCTGTGCCGCAAGCTCGACGGCAAGGCGATCAACATCCACCACTCGCTGTTGCCGGGGTTCAAGGGTGCCAAGCCCTATCACCAGGCCTACAACAAGGGCGTGAAGCTGGTGGGGGCCACCGCCCACTACATCAACAACGACCTGGACGAGGGCCCGATCATCGCCCAGGGCGTGGAGGTGGTGGACCACAGCTACTACCCCGAGGACCTGATCGCCAAGGGCCGCGATATCGAATGCCTGACCCTGGCCCGGGCGGTGGGTTACCACATCGAGCGGCGGGTGTTCCTCAACGGCAATCGCACGGTAGTGCTTTAAACCAAGCGACAAGCCTCAAGCGGCAAGCTGCAAGCGAGAGGCGACAGGCAAAAAAGCGACACGCTCCAAGCCGCAAGAACGCGGTGTGTACTCTTCTTGCGGCTCGAAGCTTGCCGCTTGAAGCTGGCTCCACTTTCGTCACAACAACAACTACAGAGGTGACAAGCATGTCTGGTAATCGTGGTGTGGTGTATCTGGGCAGCGGCAAGGTCGAGGTACAGAAGATCGACTATCCGAAAATGCAGGACCCACGCGGCAGGAAGATCGAGCACGGTGTCATCCTGCGCGTGGTTTCCACCAATATCTGCGGTTCGGACCAGCACATGGTCCGTGGCCGTACCACCGCCCAGGTCGGCCTGGTGCTGGGCCATGAGATCACCGGCGAGGTGATCGAGAAGGGCAGCGACGTCGAGAACCTGAAGATCGGTGACCTGGTCTCGGTTCCTTTCAACGTGGCTTGCGGGCGCTGCCGTTCCTGCAAGGAGCAGCACACCGGGGTCTGCCTGACCGTCAACCCGGCCCGCGCCGGCGGTGCCTATGGCTACGTCGACATGGGCGACTGGACCGGTGGCCAGGCCGAGTACGTACTGGTGCCCTACGCCGACTTCAACCTGCTGAAGCTGCCGGATCGCGACAAGGCCATGGAGAAGATCCGCGACCTGACCTGCCTGTCCGACATCCTGCCTACCGGCTACCACGGCGCGGTGACCGCCGGTGTCGGTCCCGGTAGCACTGTGTATGTGGCCGGTGCTGGCCCGGTGGGCCTGGCGGCGGCTGCTTCCGCGCGCCTGCTGGGGGCGGCGGTGGTGATCGTCGGTGACGTCAACCCGGTGCGCCTGGCCCATGCCAAGGCCCAGGGCTTCGAGATCGCCGACCTGTCCAAGGACACCCCGCTGCACGAGCAGATCGCCGCCTTGCTGGGCGAGCCGGAAGTGGATTGCGCGGTGGATGCGGTGGGCTTCGAAGCCCGTGGCCATGGTCATGCCGGTGCCCAGCACGAGGCCCCGGCCACCGTGCTCAACTCGCTGATGGGCGTGGTGCGGGTGGCGGGCAAGATCGGTATTCCCGGGCTGTACGTCACCGAAGATCCGGGCGCGGTGGATGCCGCCGCCAAGCTGGGCAGCCTGAGCATTCGCTTCGGCCTGGGCTGGGCCAAGTCCCATAGCTTCCATACCGGCCAGACCCCGGTGATGAAGTACAACCGCCAGTTGATGCAAGCCATCATGTGGGACCGGATCAACATCGCCGAAGTGGTGGGCGTGCAGGTCATCAGCCTCGACGACGCGCCACGTGGCTACGGCGAGTTCGATGCCGGCGTGCCGAAGAAATTCGTCATCGACCCGCACAAACTGTTCAGCGCCGCCTGAACCCTGCGATAGCGACAAAGGGCGACCCACGGTCGCCCTTTTTCGTTGCCGAACCCTGTCGCCGCTGTCGAGCACCAGCGAGGCTGCGTACGGGCACGCAGCGCCCGCCAACCACCCCCCGCGTTGCATCAGTCACACCCTGGACTCAGGCCTGGCGGCCCGTGCCGTGCGCAGCCTGCGGCAGCGGCTACACGAAGCGAGGTTGTCGCCAGTTCATTGTCGGGCCCGCCAACCGGCCACAGGATCAATAGCCTTGGCCGGGATAGCTGAACCAGTGCTGTCCGTTGAGCACCTGGCTGACGAAGGCCGGGTCATACAAGCCCGGCGCATCGCGCTGGAAACGCGAACGCCATTGCGGCAGCCACCAATAGTCGAGCGCCGTACTCCTTGGGAACACCACCAGCTGCATGACGGCCTGGCCGATGGCGCCACGCTGGTACAGCCCGTGGGTGGCGTCCATCCAGCCCAGGTAGTGATCGATGGGCAGCGCGAGCATCAAGGCCGTGGCATGCACCTTTTGCGTCTCGCTGCGTTGCGGGTCGGCCAGCAGCGCCAGCGCTTCGCAGTAGTGGGCCGCGGGCCGTTGGACGATCGCCTGGGCCGCCGGGTCTTGAAGAATACCCAGGGGCCCGCCGTCGTCTCGCCAGTCGGCGCCCTGGCTGTCGTTGACATACTGGTCGATGAATTCGCTCAAGGGGCCGGAGACCACGGGCGAGCCCGGGCAGGAGGCGCCATCGACCGGGGTGCCGATGCGCCAGATGGCCACGCAGGCCGTGAGGGCTAGCAGGGTGCAGCAATAGAGCATGGGTTTCATTGGGCGCTTCCGTGCGGCGTTGGCCAGTCTGGAACCAGGCACATGCAACCATGGCCCTGGTTTTGGCGTGCGAAGTGTACCGTGCGCCGTTTTGCTGGCAAGCCGGATGCAACAAGGGGCCCTGCCGGTACAGGGGCACGTCAGAGCGCTGCCAACTGCCCCCGGTACAGCACCGGTCCGGTCGGTTGCCCGGTCGGCGAGCCACCGGAGGGCTCAAGGCTCACGGCCAGGGCAATCGGCGCGCCCAGCAGAGTGCGCTGGGCTTGGCTCAGGTTGATTCTGCCCTTGCCTCCGACCGGCACCACGCCAAGGGAGATTGGCTTGCCGTCGGCGGTAATCGCCCACAGCTCCAGGCTACGATCCAGACCCAGCGCCGGGAGGGTCAATGGCTCGACTTGCAGGTACTGGGCGTGGGCCAGGATGCGCAATGCCGGTTGCTGCTCGGCACTGAGCAACGTGGCGCTGTAGCGCACCTGGTCGTGCTGCTGGATAAAGCCGATGTACAAGGTTGCCAGCACGGCACAGGCGGCAAGAGCCAGGCGCAGGCGTATCCACAATGGATTCTTTTTCGGCAGGTGCAGCACTTGTGGTTCGATGCGTGCCTGGATGTTGTGCCACACACGCTCCGGCACATCCTTCTCCGGTAAGGCGTCCGTTAGCGCGCCCAGGCTCTCCTGCCATTGCGCCAGCTCTTGGCGCAGTGCCGGATCGTCCAGCAACAACATCTCGAAACGCCGCCGGGCAGCGCCCCGCATCAGGCCGATGGCGTAGTCGCCAGCCAGGGCGCGACGTCGCTCAGGGGTTTGGTAGTTCATGATTCCAGGCACCGGCGCAGGCGTTCCATGCCACGGCGAATCCAGGACTTCACCGAGCCCAGGGGCGCAGCCAGGTACTCGGCCAGCTCCGAGCTGGACAGGCCCCGGAAATAGGCCACGGTAATGGACTGGCGCTGCATCCCCTCTAGGCTTTCCAGGCAGCGGTTCAGGGCCTTGGCTTGTCGGGCACTGTCCAGTTGGTCGAGGGCCGAGGCCGTCTCGTCCAGCAACTGTTGTTCTTCGTGATCCTGCAAGGGGCGTTCACGTTGTTTACGCAGCTGGTCGATGGCCTGGTTGCGAGTGATGTTGATCATCCAGGTCATGGGGGCCGACAGGTGCGGCTGATAGTGGGTGGCGTTGTTCCAGATGCGTACGAAGCTTTCCTGAAGAACCTCCTCGGCCAGGTCCCGCCGCCCCATGAAGTGCAGCGCAATGCCATGCAGGCGCGGAGCAACGCTGTGGTACAGCGTCTCGAAAGCGTGACGGTCTCCCAGTGAACACTGGGCCAGCAAGTGTCTGAGAGGATCAGGATCGAGGCTGGAAATAGCGGTTCTCCAGACAAGCGGGAAGAGGGCAAATGACGACCGGCGACAGGGCATGCAGCCTGAGGTTAGTCCAGGGTCGGTCGTTGTTCCATTCACCTTCGTCCACCTCATGGCTGTACCGGTCCCGACGGACGGGGCCGGCACTCGGGACTCAGCCTTTGGGCAAGAGCACCCTGTCGATCACCTGGATCACGCCGTTGGACTGGTTGACGTCATAGGTGGTGATGTCGGCGACACCCCCTTTCTCATCCTTGATCTGGATGTTGTGCGGGCCATTCATCATCAGCCACAGCTTGCCACCGGACACGGTGGTCAGTTCGGCCTTGCCGCCGCCCGCCTGGATCCGCTTGAACAGCTCCATCATGTCCAGCTTGCCGGCGACCACGTGGTAGGTGAGCACGTGGGTCAGGGCTGCCTTGTTCTCCGGCTTGAGCAGGGTGTCGACAGTGCCGGCAGGAAGTGCGGCAAAGGCTGAATTGACAGGGGCGAACACGGTGAACGGACCTTTGCCCTTCAAGGTCTGGACCAGCCCGGCGGCTTTCACCGCTGCTACCAGGGTGGTGTGATCGGCGGAATTGACCGCATTGTCGATGATGTCCTTGGTCGGCAGCATGGCCTGGCCGCCAACCATGACGGTGTCGTGGTTCATTTCGGCGGCCTGGACGCTGGCCAGGCCCATGGCGGTGCCCAAGGTCAGGCTCAACAGGCTGGCAATCAATGGGGCTTTGATCGAGTGGCGCTTCATGATGGTGATCCTTGTGAGAGTACGGCCAGACAATTTCTGCCCGTGTGGGGTATACGCAGACCACCGGCACTTGGATGCAGCTTTTTTCGACTAGATTTCAAGCAGCCATGGATCTTGCGGCCCCTCGGAACATTCGTCCGCGCCATGAGTCCAACGGCTGTTTTCCCGCCACTCGATTCCGGGTGGTTTCTCGCCCCATGAGGTTGTTTCGATGAATATTCCACGCGGTTTCGCCCTGGCTACCCTGATGACCCTGGCAGCCGGTTCGGCCCTGGCCGGCGGTTTCAGCCTGAACGATGCGGCCAATGCCATTTCCGGCATGCAGGGTGGCGACAAGGCTGCCGCTGCGGCACCGACCTCGCAGACCGCCGGCCTGCTCGGCGCCCTGGGTTCGCAGCTCAATGTCACCCCCCAACAAGCCATCGGCGGCACCGGCGCCATGCTCGGCCTGGCGAAGAACCAACTGAGCGGCTCGGACTACTCGCAACTGAGCAAGAGCGTGCCGGGCCTGGACAAACTGTCGGGCAGCAATGCCCTGGGCAGCCTCGGTGCCTTGGGCGGCCTGCTCGGCCAGTCGTCGGGCCAGAACGCCGGGCTGGACAACGCCCTGGGTAATGTCAAGAACACCAGTGACCTGAACAATGCGTTCAGCGCCCTGGGCATGGACAGCGGCATGGTCGGGCAATTCGCCCCGGTGATCCTGCAGTACCTGGGCCAGCAAGGGGTGGGCGGCTCGCTGCTGCAAAGCCTGAGCAGCATCTGGGGCGTGGCCAAGTAAGGCGACGGCCCCGGTGCCAAGGTGCCGGGGCCAATCCTCCAGTATTCGGCGAATCGGGCCTGTGATATATCTCGCGCCCCGTTTTCCAAGGAAGCCCGAACGCGATGTTCATGGATGCACTGAAGATGTCTCTGCCCGCCAATGCGGTGCTTGGTTTTACCCTCTACATGCTGGGCGCGGCCCTGGTTTTCGCCCTCTACGCCTTCATCTACACCCGCCTGACGCCCCATAACGAATTCGCCCTGATCCGCCAGGGCAACAGTGCGGCGGCCATCGCCCTGGCCGGTGCCTTGCTGGGCTTCGCGATCCCGGTGGCCAGCGCCATTTCCCACTCCATCTCGATCATCGACTTCCTGCTCTGGGCGGCGATTGCCGCCGTGGTGCAGTTGCTGGCGCTATTGGCCGTGAGCCTGACGCTCAAGGGCTTGTCCCGGCGCATCGTCGACCAGGAGAACGCCGCGGCGATCCTGGTGGCTGCGGTTTCCGTCGGTGTCGGCCTGCTGAATGCGGCCTGCATGACTCCATCGACCTGAGGGCGCAGCGATGAAACGCAGTAGAAGCGTGCGCCTGGTACTGCTGGGCAGCGTGCCGTTCGCCCTGGCGGCCTGTGATGGCCAGCCCCAGGCGACCCGGGTCGTGCGCCAGGTCCAGCATTTCAGCACCCCAGAGGAGTGCGCCCAGGCGCAGGTTCCCATGGATATCTGCCTGGACGCCCGTCACGATGCCTGGGCATATGGCCAGGAGGAGGGTCCGCGTTATTGGGACCTGAAGCGTTGCGAGGCGGATTTCCTGCCGGGCGCTTGCACCATCTCCAGCGATGGCCGGGCCTATGTGCCGATGTTCTATGGGTTCGCCCTGACCACTGATCGCACGGTGCCGGTTACTCCAGAGGACGAGCAGCAGGCCGCGACCGATAGTTCCAGCAGCAGCTCCAGTAGCACGGGCTCCAGTAGCGGCAGCAGCTCGTTCAGCGGCGGCGGTGGTCACGGTTCGAGCTCTTCGGGTTCGAGTTTCTGGCGCTGGATCGGCCTGGACTCGACGCCTGAGCCACGCTACTTCACCGAAGGCCTGTACAAGGAGCGTGACGCCCAGGGCGGTGAACGCTTGAGTACCCTCGCCCAGCAGGTCGAGGGCGGCAAGAGCTTCCCCGGCGCCAGCAGCGGCCGTTTCGCTATCTCCAGCCCCGAGCACTTCACCAGCACGGGCAGTTCCTTCTCCGGTGCCCATGAGGTGGTCAGTCGCGGCGGTTTCGGCTCCAGCTCCAGCTCCGGCCACAGCAGCTGGGGGTTCGGTTCTTGAAGCGGGTCCACAGCACGCCGCGCCCGGACTGGCAGGCCACGGCGCAGCGACTGGGGTTCGCCTTCCACACCTTCGATGGCGAGCCCTATTGGGACGAGTCGGCCTATTACCAGTTCAGCCTGCGGCAGATCGAGGAGCACCTGGAGGACCCGACCCAGGCGCTGCATGAGTTGTGCATGGAGCTGGTGGCCGAGGTGGTGGAGAGCGAGGAGCTGCTGCAGCGCCTGGCCATTCCCGAGGCGTTCCACGAGCTGGTCCGCAGCTCGTGGAAGCGCCGCGACCCACACCTCTATGGCCGCATGGACCTGTGCTACGACGGCCACGGCCCGGCCAAGCTGCTGGAGACCAACTACGACACCCCGACCTCGCTGTATGAGGCCAGCTTCTTCCAGTACGTCTGGCTCGAACAGCAGATGCAGCGTGGCCAGCTGCCGGCGCGGTGCGACCAGTTCAACAGCATCGAGGACAAGCTGCTGCAAGCCTTCGTGCAGGGCGGTTTCGGCTCGCCGTTGTACTTCTCCTCGGTCCGTGGCTCGGTGGAAGACCGGGGCACCGTCGAGTACCTGCGCGACATCGCCCGCCAGGCCGGCCTGCGCACGCGGATGATCGATATCGAGGACATCGGCCTCGATGCTGGCGGGCGTTTCGTCGACCTGCAGGGCACGCCCATCGACAATCTGTTCAAGCTTTATCCGTGGGAGCAGATGTTCAACGAAGACTATGGCCGGGCCATCGCCGCTAGCCGCACCGGCTTCGTCGAGCCGCCATGGAAGGCGATCCTCTCCAACAAGGGCGCCATGGCCCTGCTCTGGGAACGTCATCCGGGGCATCCGAACCTGCTGCCGGCGTTCATCGACGAGCAGCCGGCCGGCGACCTGCAACCGGGCTGGGTACGCAAGCCGTTCTTTTCCCGGGAGGGCGCCAATGTGCAGATCCGTACAAACGCTGGCGAACGGTTGAGCGAGGCCGGGCCCTACGGCGCGGGCCCGAGCATTCGCCAGCAGTTCCAGCCGTTGCCGAACTTCGCCGGCAACCACACCGTGATCGGTAGCTGGGTGATCGGCGACCGGCCGGCGGGGATCGGCATTCGCGAGGACAATTCGCCGATCACCAAGGACAGCAGCCGTTTCCTGCCCCATGTGATCCTCGACTGAACCTTGTCCGATACCGCCTCGCAGGGGGGCGTGTCGTCGTTTACAAAAAAATCCCCGCTAAGCCTGGCGCTGCAAGTGCCGGGCTAGAGGGTTCTTTTTGGCATGGGCCGATCCTGCTGGCGCGCCGGGGGTTGCGCGGTGCTTGACAAGGTTTCAGGCGCGGCGCTTAGATAAGCCCCATCAGGAAAAGCGCATCAGCGTCGATGTCGCCGATCCATCCAGGTCGTACATGCCAAAGAGCAAATGAGCTCTCCCGGGGTTATCCCCGGGAGGGCTTTTTTTCGTCCGCAAAAAATAAAAATAGAGGTATCAGATATGCGTCATGGCGATATTTCCAGTAGCAACGATACCGTTGGCGTCGCAGTGGTGAACTACAAGATGCCACGCCTGCACACCCGCGCCGAGGTCCTGGCCAACGCGCAGAAGATCGCCGACATGGTGGTCGGCATGAAGCAGGGCCTGCCGGGCATGGACCTGGTGATTTTTCCCGAGTACAGCCTCCAGGGGATCATGTACGACCCGGTGGAAATGATGGAGACGGCGGTCGCCATCCCCGGCGACGAGACCGAGCTGCTGGCCCGTGCTTGCCGCAAGGCCAACGTCTGGGGGGTGTTCTCGCTGACCGGCGAGCGCCACGAAGAACACCCGAACAAGGCGCCGTACAACACCCTGGTGCTGATCGACAACAAGGGCGAGGTGGTCCAGAAGTACCGCAAGATCATCCCCTGGTGCCCGATCGAGGGCTGGTACCCCGGCGGCCAGACCTTCGTCAGCACAGGGCCCAAGGGCATGCAGATCAGCATGATCATCTGCGACGACGGCAACTACCCGGAGATCTGGCGTGATTGCGCGATGAAGGGCGCCGAGCTGATCGTGCGCTGCCAGGGCTACATGTACCCGGCCAAGGAACAGCAGGTGCTGATGGCCAAGGCCATGGCCTGGGCCAACAACACCTACGTGGCGGTGGCCAATGCCGCGGGCTTCGATGGCGTCTATTCCTACTTCGGCCACTCGGCGATCATCGGTTTCGATGGCCGTACCCTCGGTGAATGCGGCGAGGAGGAAATGGGCATCCAGTACGCCCAGCTGTCGATCTCGCAGATCCGTGATGCCCGGGCCAACGATCAGTCGCAGAACCACCTGTACAAGATCCTCCATCGCGGCTACACCGGCTTGAACAACTCCGGCGAGGGCGACCGTGGCCTGGCCGAGTGCCCCTTCGAGTTCTACAAGACCTGGGTGACCGACGCCGAGAAGGCCCGGGAAAACGTCGAGAAGATCACTCGCTCGACCTCGGGCGTTGCGCAGTGCCCGGTGGGGCGGCTGCCCTACGAGGGTGTGGAGAAAGAGGCCTGACCTGCGCGGCAGGTTGAACGGCGGGCTGTCGCAGCCAGGCGGCCCGCGTCCTTTTCTTCCCTGCGCAAGATGGAGTCATTCCCATGCCCTTCCTGACCGACATGCTGGAGCAGTCGCAGCGTCGCCAGGCCCAGGACCAGGCTCTGGCCAGCGAGAACCGCGCCGATGCGCCGCTGGTCCAGGCCCACCTGGCCAGCCAGGCGGCGCTGCACAGCCGTTACCGTTTCGATATCGAGGCCATCATGGCCAGTTTGCGCGCCGAGATCCTCGGCCAGGACCAGGCCTTGGACCGTGTCCAGGACATGCTCCGGGTGGTGCGCGCAGACATCACCGATCCACGCCGACCGCTCTACACCGCCTTGTTCCTGGGGCCCACCGGGGTGGGCAAGACCGAGATCGTGCGGGCCCTGGCCAGGGCCCTGCATGGCGATGCCGATGCCTTCTGCCGCATCGACATGAACACCCTGTCCCAGGAGCACTATGCCGCCGCGCTCACTGGCGCGCCGCCCGGCTACGTGGGGGCGAAGGAGGGCAATACCCTGTTCGACCAGGACAAGCTCGACGGCAGCCTCGGGCGCCCCGGCATCGTGCTCTTCGACGAGCTGGAGAAGGCCAGCCCGCAGGTGGTCCAGGCGCTGCTCAACGTGCTGGACAACGGCATGCTCACGGTGGCCTCGGGCGAGCGCAGCTACAGTTTTCGCAACAGCCTGATCTTCATGACCAGCAACCTCGCGGCCCGGGAGATCCAGGGCTACGACCAGCGGCGCAAGGGCTGGCTGGGCTGGTTGCTGCCCTCCACCGCGGCTTCACGGCATCGGGCGGTGGAAAAGCTGGTCAGGGCCCGCTTGCTCAAGGCCTTCGCCCCGGAGTTCGTCAACCGTCTCGACAACATCATTACCTTCAACTGGATCGAGCGTGGCCTGGTGGAGCAGTTGGTGGCGCTTGAGGTGCAGCGGCTCAACCGGCGCCTGGAGAAGCATCGCTGCAGCCTGGTGGCCACGCCCCAGGTGCTGGCCCAGGTGGCCCGCGCCGGTTTCGACCGGCAGTTCGGCGCCCGTGCGTTGCGCCGCAGCGTGCGCCAGCATCTGGAAGTGCCCCTGGCCGAATTCCTCCTGGAGTACCACGCTCCGGTCATGGGCGAGCCACCGGTGGTCTATGCGGCGCACATGGCGCAGGGCAGGATCGGGTTCAGCCGCCAGTAGGCCGCGTCGAACAAGGAGCAGTCATTCATGGTTTCACATCCGGACCAGCCCCAGATCGGGCTGCTGTTTTCCGAGACCGGCGTCACCGCCGACATCGAGCGTTCGCAGCGCTACGGCGCCTTGCTGGCCATCGAGCAACTGAACCGCCAGGGCGGCGTGGCCGGCCTGCCGATCCAGGCACTGGCGCGGGACCCCGGCGGCGATCCGGATCGCTATCGGCTGTACGCCGATGAGTTCATCCGCAACCACGGGGTACGCCTGCTGGTGGGCTGCTACATGTCCCACACGCGCAAGGCGGTGATGCCGGTGGTGGAGCGCACCGACGCGCTACTCTGCTACCCGACGCCCTACGAGGGCTTCGAGTATTCGCCGAACATCATCTACGGCGGCCCGGCCCCGAACCAGAACAGCGCGCCGCTGGCGGCCTACCTGATCCGCCACTACGGGGAACGGGTGGTGTTCATCGGCTCGGACTACATCTACCCCCGGGAGAGCAACCATGTGATGCGCCACCTGTATCGCCAGCACGGCGGCACGGTGCTGGAGGAGATCTACATCCCGCTGTATCCCTCGGACGAGGACCTGGCGCGAGCCGTGGACCTGATCGTCAAGGCCCAGGCCGACGTGGTGTTCTCCACCGTGGTGGGCACCGGCACCGCCGAGCTGTACCGGGCCATTGCCCGGCGCTATGGCGACGCGCCCCGGCCCCGGATCGCCAGCCTGACCACCAGCGAGGCGGAGATCGCCAAGATGGGCAGCGAGGTGGCCGAGGGGCATGTGGTGGTCGCGCCGTATTTCTCCAGCATCGATACCCCGGCCAGTCGCGAGTTCGTCCGCGCCTGCAATGCCTTCTTTCCCGAGGACGTCAGCATCACCGCGTGGACCGAGGCGGCCTACTGCCAGACCCTGATGCTCGGCCGGGCCATGCAAGCGGCCCAGGGCTGGCGGGTGGAGCAGGTGCAGCCCGAGCTTTACCGCCAGCGCCTGGACGCCCCCCAGGGACCGATCTGGGTGGAACAGCAGAACAACCACAGCCACTTGACCTCGCGCATCGCCGAGATCGATTCACGCGGGACGTTCCAGGTGCGCTGGCAATCCCCCGAGCCCATCCGGCCGGACCCCTACGTGGTGGTGCACAACCTGGACGACTGGTCCGCCAGCATGGGCGAGGGCTTGCACCGATGAGCGCCAACTCGATCCTCGGTTCCCTGCGCGAGCTGCAGGTGATGGTGCTGAACCCGCCCGGGGCCTTGAGCGATGCCCTGGTGTTGCAGCTGATCCGTATCGGTTGTTCGGTGCGCCAGATCTGGCCGCCACCCAAGCACTTCGATGTGCCGGTGGACGTGATCTTCACCGGCATCTTCCAGAACCATCATCACGAGCAGATCAGTGCGCTGGTCGGCAGCGGCTCGCCGCGCACCACCGTGGTGGCCCTGGTGGAGTACGAGAGCCCGGCGGTGCTGTCGCAGATCATCGAGCTGGAGTGCCACGGGGTGATCCTCCAGCTGTTGGACGCGCACAAGATCCTGCCGGCGCTGGTCGCCGCGCGCCGGGTCAGCGAAGAGCTGTTCAAGCTCAAGCACAAGCACGCGCAGTTGCAGGAACGCCTGGCCAGCCAGGTGGATATCAACCGGGCCAAGGTGCTGTTGATGCAACTGCATGGCTGGGAGGAAGGCCAGGCCCATGGGTTCCTCTGCCAGGAGGCGATGAAGAGCCGGGAGCCGATTCTCAAGGTCGCCCAGGACCTGCTGCGCCAGCACCCGGACAAATGAGCCAAGAACAACAATAACGCGAGGGTATCGTCATGCTGCTTGGATTGATTCTGCTGTACGTGGGCGCCGTGCTGTTCGTCAACGGCATCTGGCTGATGGAGCGCATCAGTGGCAGGGAGGTCGCGGTGATCAATGCCCTGGTCGGCAGCCTGAGCCTGCTGGTGGCCCTGTACATGATCTTTCTCGCCGGCGAGGTGCGGGGTGGGGCGCTGACCCTGCTGTTCGCGTTCACCTACCTGTGGGTGGCGGCCAACCAGTGGCTGGGCAACGACGGTCGGGGGCTGGGCTGGTTCTGCCTGTTCGTCAGCCTCACCGCGGCCACGGTGGCGATCCAGGCGCTGGGCGATCTGGGCGGGGCTTTCGGGGTGTGGAACGCGCTCAACTGGCTGGCCTGGACCCTGTTGTGGTTCACCTTCTTCCTGCTGCTGGGGCTGTCGCGCAAGATCCAGCGCCAGGTGGCGTTGTTGACCCTGGCCTGCGCGATCGGCACCGGCTGGATTCCCGGGCTGTTGATCCTCGGGCAGGTGCTCAAGCCCTAGGGGCGGCGCCCCCAGGGTAGCGGGATGGGGCTCAGTCGGCCCCGGCCAGCAACGCGTCGATACGCTGGTCCTTGTCGGTCCACAGCTGGTTGACCCAGTCCTGGACCTGCTGGCGGAACGCCGGGTCGTTCTCGTAGTCGCCGTGCCACAGGGCCGGGTCCAGCTCGCGAGTACGGATATCGATGATCACCTTGGGCACGTTGCCGCTGATCAAGTCCCAGAAGCCGGGAATGCGTTCCTGGGGGTAGACCACGGTGACGTCCAGCATGGCGTCCAGCTGTTCGCCCATGGCGGCCAGGACGAAGGCCACGCCGCCAGCCTTGGGCTTGAGCAGGTGGCGGAAAGGCGAGGCTTGCTGCTCGCGCTTGGCCGGGGTGAAGCGGGTGCCTTCCAGGTAGTTGACCACGGTCACCGGCTGGCGCTTGAACAGCTCGCAGGCGGCCTTGGTGATCTCCAGGTCCTTGCCTTGCAGTTCCGGGTGCCTGGCCAGGAAGGCCTTGCTGTAGCGCTTCATGAAGGGGTAGTCCAGCGCCCACCAGGCCAGGCCCAGGAACGGCACCCAGATCAGTTCCTTCTTGAGGAAGAACTTGAAGAACGGCGTGCGCCGGTTGAGGGTCTGGATCAGGGCCGGGATGTCGACCCAGGACTGGTGGTTGCTGACCACCAGGTACGAGGTGTCTTCACGCAGGCCTTCGCCACCGCGAATGTCCCAGCGGGTGGGGATGCAGGTGGCGAAGATCAGCTTGTCGATCTCGGCCCAGGTCTCGGCGATCCACATCACCGCGCCGGAGGCATAGTCCCGCAGGCGGCCCGGCAGGACCAGCTTGAGCAGGGCGAACACCATCAAGGGTCCGAACAGCACCAGGGTGTTGAGCAGAAGCAGCAGGGTGACGAGACAGCCGGTGAGCAGTCGGCGCATAGGGCACTCTTCAGATTTCTCGGGGCGCGCAATGATAAGCAGCTTCGGCGAGCAGGCCAAATTCTAGTGTGCTGACGAATGTTTCACCTGCGCTGTGACAAGCTTTTTACAAGTGTCCTGCAGACTGGTTGCGGCAGCGTCCGAACCAATCGCCCGGCGGCGGTCTAAAATCCCGCAGCCCCTTTCCTCGAGGAATCCATCGTCGTGAAATCCGTCCTTGCACTGCTGTCTCTTGTGGCGTTGCCGGTCCTGGCCGCCGAGCCGACCCTGTACGGTCGCTATGAATACATCCGCCTGCCGGAAATCGGCGAAACCCTGGCCGCCAAGATGGATACCGGGGCCCTGACCGCGTCGCTGTCGGCCAGGGACATCCAGACCTTCACCCGCGATGGCGAGAACTGGGTGCGCTTCCGCCTGGCCACCAAGGATGCCGGCGACAAGGTCTACGAACACAAGGTGGCGCGGATCAGCAAGATCAAGAGCCGTTCCGACGAAGACGACGAGCGCGACGAGCCCCAGGCCGCCAAGCGCCCGGTGGTGGAGCTGGAAATGTGCCTGGGCAACGTCAAGCGTACGGTGGAGGTCAACCTCACCGACCGCAGCAGCTTCAACTATCCGCTGCTGATCGGCGCCAAGGCCCTGCGCGAATTCGGCGCGGCAGTGAACCCGGCACGGCGCTACACCGCCGACAAGCCTGACTGCTGATTGGGCTGGCGCGCGGCGCAGGCGGCGGTGCAAGCTCCGATTGACTGTCCATAAGGCATCCGGCACCGTTCGCCCATTGAATTTGCGTGCCTGGATGCCATGCCCCATATCCTGATTGTCGAAGACGAAGCGGCGATTGCCGACACCCTGGTTTTTGCCCTGCAGGGCGAAGGCTTCAGCACCACCTGGCTGAGCCTGGGACGCGCGGCACTGGAGTACCAGCAGGCGACCCCGGCGGACCTGGTCATCCTCGATATCGGCCTGCCGGATATCAGCGGTTTCGAAACCTGCAAGCAACTGCGGCGCTTCAGCGAGGTGCCGGTGATGTTCCTCAGTGCCCGGGACGGCGAGATCGACCGGGTGGTGGGCCTGGAGATCGGCGCCGACGACTACGTGGTCAAGCCCTTCAGCCCGCGGGAAGTGGCGGCCCGGGTCAAGGCCATCCTCAAGCGCATGGTCCCGCGCCCGGCACCGGAGTCGGAAGCGGCGGCCTTGTTCACCATCGATCCCGAGCGGGTGCAGATCAGCTATCGCGGCCAGGCCCTGAGCCTGACCCGGCATGAGTTCCGCCTGTTGCAATGCCTGCTGGAGCAACCCGAGCGGGTGTTCAGTCGCGAGCAGTTGCTCGATGCCCTCGGGGTGATGGCGGACGTGGGCTACGAACGCAACATCGACAGCCATGTGAAGAGCCTGCGGGCCAAGCTGCGCCTGGTGGCGGCCCAGGCCGAACCGATCCAGACCCATCGCGGCCTGGGCTACAGCTACAGCCCGAGTCACGCCTGATGACCCTGGGCCTGCGGATCTTCCTGGTCTACCTGCTGTTCATCAGCTTCACCGGTTATTTCGTGCTGAGCACGGTGATGAAGGAGATCCGCCCCGGGGTGCGCCAGTCCACCGAGGAAACCCTGGTGGACACCGCCAACCTGCTGGCGGAGATCCTGCGCGACGACTTCAAGGCCGGCACCCTCAGCGAGAACCGCTGGCCGCAATTGCTGCGGGCCTACGGCGAGCGCCAGCCGGCCGCGACCATCTGGGGCCTGCCGAAGAACCAGGTCAACCACCGGATCTACGTGACCGACGCCCGGGGCATCGTGGTCCTGGACTCCAGCGGCCTGGCGGTGGGCCAGGACTACTCGCGCTGGAACGACGTCTACCTGACCCTGCGTGGGCAGTACGGCGCGCGCTCGTCACGGGCGGTGGCCGATGACCCGAATTCTTCGGTGATGCACGTGGGCGCGCCGATTCGCGACAACGGCCAGATCATCGGCGTGGTGACGGTGGCCAAGCCCAACAGTTCGTTGCAGCCCTATGTCGACCGCACCGAGCGGCGCTTGCTGTGGTACGGCGCCGGACTGATTGCCATGGGCCTGTTGTTCGGCGCTTTGCTGTCGTGGTGGTTGAGTGCCGCGCTGCGGCGCATGACCGGTTATGCGCTGGCGGTGAGCGAAGGGCGGCGGGCCGAGTTGCCGCATTATCGCGGCGGCGAGATGGAACAACTGGCCACGGCGGTGGAGCGCATGCGCACCCAGCTGGAGGGCAAGGCCTATGTCGAGCGCTACGTGCATACCCTGACCCATGAGCTGAAAAGCCCGCTGGCGGCGATCCGTGGCGCGGCGGAGCTGCTCCAGGAAGACATGCCCCAGGCCCAGCGCCAGCGCTTCGTCGGCAATATCGACAGTGAAAGCGCACGCATGCAGCAGCTGATCGAGCGCCTGCTGAACCTGGCCCAGGTGGAACAACGCCAGGGCCTGGAGGAGCGGGTCAAGGTGCCGCTGGCGCCCCTGGTCCAGGACTTGCTCGACAGCCAGCACGGGCGTATCGAAGGCAAGCAGTTGCAGGTGGAGCAACAGGTGCCGGCGGACCTGGCCTGGTCCGGCGAGCCCTTCCTGCTGCGCCAGGCCCTGGGCAACCTGCTGGCCAATGCCCTGGACTTCAGCCCGCCCCAGGGCTCGCTGCGATTCTCTGCCCGGCCTACGGAAGGCGGCGTGGAGCTGGAGCTGTTCAACCGGGGCGAGCCGATTCCTGACTACGCCCTGCCACGCCTGTGCGAGCGTTTTTATTCCCTGCCGCGCCCGGACAGCGGGCGCAAGAGCACTGGCCTGGGGCTGAACTTCGTCGACGAGGTGGTGCAGCTGCATGGCGGCCAACTGCGGATCGACAACGTGCCCGGCGGCGTCCAGGTGACGTTGCGCCTGCCTTGACCTGCGGATGTGGCGAGGGAGCAAGCTCTCTTGCCACAAAGGCCTTGGGGATTCTCCATAGAGTCTCCACACGGGCTCCATAAAACCCCCATGGCGGGGTCCCAGACTCTCCTGCATTCACCCAGGGAGAGCCCCATGAACCGAAATCTGTCCTTCAAGCTCGGGGCCATCGGCCTCTTGATCATGCTGTTGCTGATACCGCTGCTGATGATCAGCGGGCTGATCAGCGAACGCCAGCAATTGCGCGATGGCGTGCTCGAGGATATCGCCCGCAGTTCCAGCACCCAGCAGCAGCTTCGCGGCCCGGTGCTGGTGGTGGACTACCGCAAGACCGTGCGCACCTGGAAAACCGACGAAAAGACCAAGAAGCGCTATCAGGAGGTGGGCGAAGAGCAGGGGCGCATGTTCTTCCTGCCGGAGCAGTTCGAGCTGGACGGCAAGGTCCAGACCGAGCTGCGCGCCCGGGGTATCTACGAGGCGCGGCTGTTCCACGCCGACAACCACATCAGCGGCCAGTTCGTGGTGCCCGAGCAATACGGGATCAAGGAGGATTTTGCCGACTACAAGTTCGACCAGCCATTCCTGGCCGTGGGTATCAGTGATATCCGTGGGATCGAGAATGCCCTGCAACTGCAGCTCAACGGCCAGGTCCTGGATTTTGCCCCGGGCACTTTCGTCAGCTGGCTGGATGAAGGGGTGCATGTGACGTTGCCACCCCTGGACCTGAGAAAGGCCAGTCGCCTGGACTTCGCCTTCGACCTGCGCCTGCAGGGCACCGGCCAGTTGGCTGTGCTGCCGGTGGGCAAGACCAGCAAGGTCCTGCTGACGGCCAACTGGCCGCACCCGAGCTTCATCGGCAACTACCTGCCGGTACGTCGGGAAGTCACCGAGAAAGGCTTCTCGGCCATCTGGCAGACCTCGTTCTTCTCCACCAACCTGGAACATGCCATGGAGCGTTGCGCATTCGGCAGCCAATGCCAGGGCTTCAACAGCCGCAGCTTCGGCGTGAGTTTCATCGATCCGGTGGACCAGTACCTCAAGAGCGACCGGGCGATCAAGTACGCCTTGCTGTTCATCGGCCTCACCTTCGCCGGCTTCTTCCTCTTCGAAGTGCTCAAGAGCCTGGCGGTGCACCCGATACAGTACGGCCTGGTGGGCGTGGCGCTGGCGTTCTTCTACCTGTTGCTGCTGTCGTTGTCCGAGCACCTGGGCTTCGAGTTGGCCTATGGCGTGTCGGCCACGGCCTGCGTGGGGTTGATCGGTTTCTATGTCAGCCATGTGCTGCGCAGCTGGCGTAACGGCGCGATGTTCGCAGGCGCCCTGGCTGCCTTGTATGGCCTGCTCTACGGCCTGTTGAGCGCCGAGGACTACGCGCTGCTGATGGGTTCGTTGCTGCTGTTCGGCCTGTTGGGCGTGTTCATGGTGCTGACCCGCAAGCTGGACTGGTACGGCGTTGGCCAGCGCAAGGAGACGCAACCGCTGCACTTCGACCTGGGAGTGATCCGTGAGTAGGTCGTTGGGGTTGCGTGAGGACCAGCGCCAGCGAGAGAACCTGGCGCTGCGGATTGCCGGCTTGTTTCCAGCCAATGCCTGGTGGTTGCTGCGCCAGCCGGCCGGTCCCGGAAAACCGCTCGGGCCAAGCACTGCGCGGCGCCCAGGGCCCGACCGGTTGACCGACTAGACCGGCGGCTGGGTCGCCAGCAACGAGGCGCGCTGGCTGGCCTCGGCATACCAGGCGGCGAGCCGGGGCTGGGCCTGGCGCCACTCCAGGTCGGGGTGGCGGAAGTCCAGGTAGCCCAGGGCACAGGCGACGCTGATGGCAGCGATGTCGAAGTGGCTGGCCAGCTCGGCAATGGCGTGGGCCTCGAGCTCTGCCAGGCCCCGACGGATCTTGTCGCGCTGACCCTCGACCCATGGCTCCCACTGTTGTTCGGGCGCACGCAGGATCAGTTCGTAGCGCACCAGCAGCGAAGCATCCATGATGCCGTCGGCCAGGGCCGCGAGGGTCAGGCGCCGCCAGCGGGCCGAGCCCTCGCGGGGGATCAGCGGGTTGCCGACGTGCTGCTGGTCGAGGTACTCGAGGATCACCCGGCTGTCGTACAGCACTTGGCCGTCGGCCAGGCGCAGGGCGGGGATCTTGCCCAGGGGGTTGTCCTGGTTCAGCGTGGCATCGGGCTTGATCGGGGTCAGCTGGCAGTCATGCAGGGCGACTCGATCCAGCTGCCCGGTTTCGTGTAGCAGCACCATGACTTTGCGTACATAGGGTGATGCCGGGTTGTGGAACAGCGTCATGCTGGGGATGGACATGAATATTCCTCGTGGATAGGGGAGCACAGGCTCTCGCCCGAGGATCTTAGCGCAGCCGCTGGCACAGGCCACAGTTGCGCATGGATATGGACCAGGAGGAGTGGATGCGCAGTTCTTATCTTCGGCATGGGCTGATCAGCCTGGCCCTGACCTTGCTGGGGGCCCTGACGGTGTACCTGGCCTTGCAGTACGAGTTTCGCCGCAAGGGCGAGGGCGAGCCGGAGCTGATCATGGCGTTCGCCTACATGGCCTGGTACTGGGCCCTGCCGGCGCTGGCGCTGCCGGCCCTGGGCTGTGCCCTGCTGGGCCTGCGCGGCCCGGCCCGGGTGACCCGCCCCTGGCGCTGGGCGCTGGCCGCCAGCTACGTACCACTGCTGGGGCTGGCGCTGTTCAGCGTGCTGGTGGCCATCGAGGCGCTGCTGGAAAACCGTGGGTTCATCCCGGTGATGCTGGTCGGCCTGGTGCTGTCCATGTACCTGTGGCGCGGTTTTCCGCCCGCCGGGGTCAAGCCGCGCCCTGGCGCTTGAACAGGCCACGCAGGGCGATCAGCGCCGGCAGGCCCAGGCCGATCCAGCTGAGGCTGTCCCACAGGCCGTCGCCCAGCAATGCCGCGAACAGCCCGGCGGCGCTGAGCAGGCCGATGGCCAGGGGCGCGGCGAAGACCTTCCAGAAGCTCGCTTGACGGCGTTTCATGGGCGCACCTCCGGTAACGGCCTGGCGGCTCGACGGCGGATGATCCACAGGTACAGGCCGCTGCCCAGGACGATGATTGTCAGCACGTCCATCACGGCCCACAGCACCTTCATCGGCATGCCGCCGTAGTCACCGAAATGCAGCGGTTGCGACATGCCCATGGCATCCATGTACCAGGGGCGGCCGGCCACGGCGGTGACTTCCAGGGTGCTGGCGTCGATCAGCACCGGAGTCAGCAGGTGCGAGGTCAAGTGGCTGTCGCCCTTGAGGAACACCGCATAGTGATGCTCGCTGGAGAAGCGCGTGCCGGGGAAGGCGATGAAGTCCGGTTGCATGCCCGGAGCCGCGTCCCGGGCGATGTCCAGCAGGCGACTGGCCGGCGCCAGCGTTTGCAGCGGCGGCGCATCGCGGTAGGGCGCGACCATTGCCGCGAGGCTGTCGTTGCGCCAGGCGGCGATGATCAGGTCGGCGCAGGCGCTGATTACCCCCGTCACTCCCACCACCAGGGCCCAGGTCAGGGTCACCACGCCGATCAGGTTGTGCAGGTCGAGCCAGCGCAGGCGGCGAGACTTATCCTGGCGCACGGTGGCGAACTTCAGGCGGCGCATGAACGGCAGGTAGAGCACGGTGCCGGAGACGATCGCCAGCACGAACAGCACGCCCATGAAGGCCAGCAGCAACTTGCCCGGCAACTCGGCGAGCATGTCCACGTGCAGGCGCAGGATGAACATCATCAGGCCGTCGTTGGCCGAGGGCGTCTCCAGTGCCTCGCCGGTACGGGCGTCGAGCATGAAGGTATAGGAGAGGTTGGGATCGGTGCCGGCGGTCTTGGCCATGATGGTGGTCACGCCGTTGGGCTCGTCTTCCTCCCAGCCGAAGTACTGCAGGACCTCGCCCGGCCGATGGGCCTCGGCGGCCTTGACTAGCTGCTGCAAGTCCAGGCGCGGTGTATCGGCAGGCATCTCCCGCAACTCGGGGGCATTGCCCAGCAGGTGGTCGATCTCGTGGTGGAAGATCAGCGGCAGCCCGGTGAGCGCCAGCATCAGTAGGAACACCGTGCAGATCAGGCTGGTCCAGGTGTGGATGAAGGACCAGCGGCGGATGGTTGTGCTTTTCATGGAGCATCCAGATGCAAAAGGGCCACGGCAGTGCCGTGACCCTTGTTTCAACGGGTAGTGATCAGCCGATTACCACTTGTAGTTGACGCTGGCCATGACGTTGCGGCGGTCGCCGTAGTAGCAGTAGGTGCCGTCGCAGGTCGACATGTATTCCTTGTCGAACACGTTATTGGCGTTCAGAGCCACGCTGGCGCCCTTGAGCGAATTGCTCAGGCGTCCCAGGTCATAGTGCACGGCGGCATCGTAGACGGTGTAGGAGTCGGTATGACCGTCGGATTTGTTGGCGACATAGGGCAGGCTGCCCGCAGGGATATTGTTGGTCTCACCGATGTAGCGGGCACCGAAGCCTACGCCGAAGCCATCCAGCAGGCCGTTGTGCCAGGTGTAGTCAGCCCAGACCGCTGCCTGGTTTTCCGGGGTGATGGGCAATGGACGGTTCTTGTCCTGAGGGTCGCCGACCTTGGTCATCTTGCTGTTGGCATAGGTGTAGGAGGCGGTCAGCTTGAGGTTCTCGTTGACGTTACCCACGGCTTCCAGCTCGAAACCACGCACCTTGACCTCACCCAATGGCCGGCTGACGCCCAGGTTGTCGGTGAGCACGATGTTCTGGCGGGTCAGGTCATATACCGCAGCGGTGAACAGCATCTCGCTGCCCGGGGGCTGGTACTTGAGGCCCAGTTCGTACTGCTTGCCGGTGCTGGGCTCGAAGGCTTTGCCGGTGCTGCTGCCACCGGCTTCGGATTGGAAGGACTCGGCATAGGAAACATAGGGCGTGAAGCCCGAATCGAAGACATAGCTCAGCGCCGCGTTGCCGGTGAAGGCGTGGTCGTCGCGTTTGTCACGGGGCTGGTTGTCGATGTTGTAGAACTTGGTATCGGTGTGCAGCCAGTCCTGGCGGCCGCCAAGGGTCAGGCGCCAGTTGTCCAGGGCCATCTGGTCCTGGAGGTACAGCCCGGTGCCCTGGCGCTTCTGGTTGTAATCGTTGAACGCGGAATAGCTGACCTTGCTGAAGTCCTGGCCGTAGATCGGGCGGATGATGTTGCTGGTGGGGGCCTCGCCGTACAGCCACTTGTAGTTGGTGTTGATGCGTTGGTGATCGAGGCCTAGCAACAACGTGTGCTTGAGTTCACCAGTGTTGAAGTCGGCCTGGAAGTTGTTGTCCACGGCAAACTGGCTGATGTCTTCGTTGACGATGTTGGCCCCACGGCGGACCGTGCCATCCGGGCTTACAGCCTGGTCGGGTTTGTTGGGCCAGTAGCCGCCGCCAGCGGTGATGCCCTGGAACGACAGGTCGCTCTTGGTGTAGCGCAGGTTCTGACGGAACTGCCAGACGTCATTCATGCGGTGCTCGAAGGCATAACCCAGCGCGTAATAGGTCTTGTCGTAGAACTCCCAGCTCGGATCGCCGAGGTTCTTGTGGTATTTGATCTTGCCTGCGGGGGTCGCCAGCTTGGTGCCTTGCAGCGGCAGGAACTGGCTGGTGATACCGGTATCGTCACGGTTGAACTGGCTGAGGAAGGTCAGCTTGGTGTCTTCATCGATGTTCCAGGTCAGGCTGGGAGCCAGGTTGTAGCGTTTGTCCTGGTTGTGTTCGATGGCGGTGTTGGCATCGCGGACTACACCACTGACGCGGTACAGGAAGCGGCCTTCGTCATCGATGGGGCCTGTGCTGTCGAAGCTGATCTGTTTGCGTTGATAGCTGCCGATCTGCAATTGCACTTCGTGGCTGGCGACTTCTTCAGGGCGACGGCTGACCATGTCCAGCAAGCCTCCCGGAGGCGTCTGGCCGTAGACCGACGACGCCGGCCCACGCAGCAGGGCTACTCGTTCAAGGTCCCAGGTTTCCATCTTCGGCATGGTGTAGGTGCCCTTGGGGAGCGGCAAACCATCGAGGAATTGGGTGGGTTCGAAGCCTCGTACGGTCAGCCACTCTGCACGGCTGTCGCTGCCATAGCTGCTGGCGGTGACGCCGGGCATGTAGCGCACGGCGTCATCGAGGTTTTGCACGGCGCGGTCAGTCATCTGCTGACGGGTGGCGACGGAAATCGAGCGTGGCACTTCCCGCAGTTCCGTGTCGGTCTTGGTTCCCGCTGCGGTACGAGTGGCGGCATAACCTTCTACGGGGCCCCAGGCGGTTTCATAGCTGCCTTGGCCACTGATATTGGTTTCCGGCAGGGCCACGACGCCGTCCGGTGCGGCCACCAGGCTGTAGGTGCCGGCGCTGCTGTGCTGCAGTTGCAGGCCAGTGCCGCGCAAGGCTTCGCGCAGGGCGCCGGCGGCGTCGAACTGGCCCTGGACCGGGGCCGAGGTCTTGCCGGCCGCCAGCGACGGATTCAGGCTCAGGGCCAGGCCGGCCTGGCTGGCGATCTGGTTCAGGGTGCTGGCCAGGGGCGCCGCCGGCAGGTTGTAGGCGCGCACGCTGGAGGACTGCTCGGCCGCCATCAGCAACGGGCTGGCCAGGGGGGCGCTCAGGGCAATGGCAATGGCCAGCAGGCTGGGGCGCAACAGGGTGTCTAGGGGGCGGGACATACGGCGGCTCCTGGATGGAAATGTTTCGCAATTGCCTATGAGCCGGACGAGATTCGAAAAGTGATAGGGCGAATTGAAAATAATTTAGATTTGCGAAAGAAGGGCAGTCGCCCACCGGCTCCAAGGCAGGTTGGAGTCGGCGGGCAAAGGAGGTGTCAGGGCTTGAGGTCGGCCTTGGCGACGACGTTGACCCACCAGTCGGTGCGCCGCTCGATCTGTACCGGCAGGGTCGGCAGCAGGGCGTCGAGCGCCAGGTCGGTGTTGTGCAGCGGGAAACTGCCGGTGATGCGCAGGTCGGCCACTTCGGGGGCGACGCCCAGGTAGCCGTGGCGATAACGGCCCAGCTCCTGGATCAGGTCGCCCAGGCGGGCGTTGTCCACCACCAGCATGCCCCGGCTCCAGGCATCGGCGCCCAGGGCCAGAGCCTGTGGTGCTTGCAGGCCATCGCGCTGCATCAGTACCTGCTGGCCTTCCTTGAAGACTTTTTCGTCCTGGCCGTCCTGGGGCCGTGCGGCCACCGCCGATTGCAGCACGCCCAGGCGCGTGCCCTGGTCTTCGCGCTTGACCAGGAACCGGGTGCCCAGGGCCCGTAGCCGGCCGTCGCGGGTTTCGACGATGAACGGGCGACTGTCGCCGTGCCCGGTTTCAATCAGGACCTCGCCTTCCTGCAGGATGATGCGCCGCTGCTTGTCATCGAAGCGCACGTCCAGCGCGCTGTGGGTATTGAGGTTGACCAGGGTGCCGTCGGACAGGCGCAGCATGAGCTGCTCGCCGGTCCCGGTGCGCTGGTCGGCCAACCAGTAGTCCAGCGGCAGGTAGTGCTGCTCGAGGAACAGCGCCAGGCCTCCCACCAGCACCACGCTGGCGATCCCGCGGCCAAGCTTGCGCACGCGCCGGCGCAGGCCTTCGCGCGATTGCGCCAGGGCATTGCGCGCCGGGCCAGGAGCCAGGTTGAAGCGTTGGTCGAGCATGCCCAGTTGGCGCCAGGCGCGGGCGTGTTCTTCATGGGCGCAGTGCCATTTGGCGAACTCTTCGTGCTCCAGGGCACTGCCGCCGCCGTCCAGCGACAGCTGCCAGGCGATGGCGGCGTCCAGCACTCGGGCGGACACCGGTTTGGAACTGATGGGGGTCATGTCGGCTCCCCGTAGAGGGCGATATAGCATTGGCGGATGCCCTGGGCCAGATACTGGCGGACCCGGGGCACCGAGACCCCGAGACGGGTGGCGATCTCGGCGTGGCCCAGGCCATCGAGGCGGTTGTAGAGAAAGGCCGCGCGGGCCTTGCTCGACAGTTTATCGAGCAGGCGGTCGATAGTCTTGAGGTCTTCGAGGATCATCTGCTGTTCTTCCGGCGAGGGCTGTTCGGCCTCGGGGATCAGCAGCAGCTCGTTGAGATAGGCCTGCTCCAGGGCGGCGCGGCGGAAGTGATCGAACAACAGGCCCTTTGCGATGGCCGCCAGGAAGGCCCGGGGTTCACGGGGGGCCTTGAGTTCATCGCGGCCCAGCAGGCGCACGAAGGTGTCCTGGCTCAGGTCCTCGGCGCGTTGGGCACAGGCCACGTTGCGTCGCAGCCAGGCCAGCAGCCAACCACGATGGTCGCGGTAGAGCGCACCAACCAACTCATTGCGGGGGCTTGGGGCTGACGACAACGGGAATCACCCAGGGAGAAGTTTCAAATAACGAGAATTATTCGCGATTGTGGCAGAGGCGAAACAGTGGCGCAATTCACGCTGGTCGGCTGTCTTGTCGCTGAGGATCGCGGGTGCCCAAGGCCAGGTTCCTGTTGTGGCGAGGGCGCAAGCACGCCCAAGGCGTTGTGCCAGCTAGCCCCGGGACTCAGGGGCTACGACCGCTGCGCGACCGAGCGCGAGCACGCTCCCTCGCCACAGTAGGGGGATCAGAACGAGGGGGCCTGCTGCCGGCGCTTCCACTGGCTGAGACGCTGTTGCAGGTTCAAGGGGCTGTGGATCTGTTGCTGGCGTGCGCGGTGAAACAGGATCAGCGCCAGCTCGGCGGTGGCCAGGGCGTCGGCCGCGGCGTGGTGACGCTCCACCACCTGGAGCTTGAAGCCGTTGACCCAATCGTCCAGGCCGGCGTCGCGGATATGGAACTCCGGACACAGCAGGGGTGCCATGTCCGCCACGTCGAGAAAGTCGTGCTGCAGGCGGTAGCCCAGGCTGTCCTTCAGTGCCCGAGCGAGCATGTGCTGGTCGAAGGGGGCATGGAACGCCAGTAGCGGGCTGTCGCCGACGAACTCCATGAAATCCAGCAGGGCCTCGATCGGATCGCAACCGGCCGCGATGGCGCTGGGACCCAGGCCATGGATCAGCACGCTGGGGCTGAGCTTGTGGCCCTCGCGCTGCAAGGTGCGCTCGAATTGCTGGCGGAAGTCGATGGCGCCGTCCTCGATCGCCACCGCGCCAATGGACAGGACCTGGTCGCGATTGAGGTTCAGGCCGCTGGTCTCCACGTCCACCACCACCCAGCGCTGTTCGCGCAGGCTGCCTTCGCCCAGCGGGGCGAAGGCTGGCAGGCGCTCGCGGCGCAACTGCTGTTCGCCGTTCAAGACGCTGGCTGCCGGGCGGAACCAGTTGAACAGGCTCATAGCTGGTACCGCAGGGCCAGGCTGCTTTGCAGGCGCTGGGCCTGGCGCAGGGACTCACGCAGGATGCGCCGGTCCAGGTGGTTGAGGCTGTCCGGGTCGAGCCGGTTGGAGTAGGCCTGGTTGTCCCGGGTCTGGCGCTGGTGCTGCTGCATGCGGGTCTGCTGGATGAAGTGGTAGGCCTCTTCATAGGCGGCGCCATCGAGTGGCTCGATGACTTGCCTGGACACCAACTGGCGCAGACGCTCCAGGGTGTTGATGGCGCCGATGCCGTTGGCCAGGGCCAGCAGCCGGGCGCCGTCGACGAAGGGCGTGAGGCCCTGGACCTTGAGGTCGAGGGTGGCTTTCTCGCCGTTCTCCTTGGCCAGCACGAATTCGCGAAAGCGCCCCACTGGTGGCCGCTGGCGCAGGGCGTTCTCCGCCAGCATGCGCTGGAACAGGCGATTGTCGGCCACTTGGTCGAGGATCCCGCGGCGCAGTTGTTCGGCGCCTTGTTCGTCGCCCCAGACCACCCGCAGGTCGAAATAGATGCTCGAGCCCAGCAGGTTCTCCGGGGTCGCCTCGCGGATGAACGCCGCAAAGCGCCGGGCCCACTCGGCGCGGGACAGGCACAGCTCAGGGTTGCCGGCCATGATGTTGCCCTTGCACAGGGTGAAACCGCACTGGGCCAGGCTGTGGTTGATCTGCTGGGCGATGGGCAGCAGCTTGCCGCGGATCTCGGCCGCGTGGGCCGCATCCCGGGCCTCGAACAGGATGCCGTTGTCCTGGTCGGTGTGCAGGGTCTGTTCGCGCCGGCCTTCGCTGCCGAAGCACAGCCAACTGAAGGGCACGCCCGGGTCGCCCTTGTCGGCCAAGGTCAGTTCGATCACCCGGCACACGGTGTGGTCGTTGAGCAGGGTGATGATGTGGGTGATCTGGGTCGACGAGGCGCCGTGGGCCAGCATGCGTTCCACCAGTTGGCCGATCTCGCCGCGCAGGGCCACCAGGTGCTCCACCCGTGGTGCATTGCGAATGGTCCGCGCCAGGTGCACCAGGTCGACCCGTTGCAGGGAGAACAGATCGCGCTCGGACACCACGCCGCACAGGCGCTGTTCCTTGACCAGGCAGACGTGGGCGATATGGCGCTCGGTCATGGCGATGGCCGCGTCGAAGGCGCTGTGGTCCGGGCTGAGGAAGAACGGCGCCTGGGTCATGTGGCGGTCGATGGGCTGGTTGAGATCCTGGCTGCCGTCGGCCACCACTTGGCGCAGGTCGCGCAGGGTGAAGATCCCCAGGGGTGCCTTGTGCTCGTCCACCACCACGATGCTGCCCACCTGCTGTTCATGCATCTGCGCCACGGCTTCGCGCAGTGGCGTGGCCGGCGAGCAGGTCACGGGATGGCGCATGGCCAATTCGCCGAGGCGGGTGTTCAGCGAGTATTGGGTGCCGAGGGTTTCCACCGCCTTGCGCTTGACCTGCTGGTTGACCTGGTCGAGCAGGCTGCTGACCCCACGCAGGGCGAAATCGCGGAACTCCGCCGACAGGGCGAACAGCTTGATGAAGGCGCCCTTGTTCAGTTGCAGGCAGAAGGTGTCTTCGGCGGCCCGGTGTTCGGTGCGGGTGGCTCGCTCGCCCAGCAGCGCGGCCAGGGGAAAGCATTCGCCGGTGGTGATCTCGAAAGTGGTCTCGGTGCTGCCCTTGGCGGCGTGGGTACGTTCGCCCACCACCCGGCCCTGCTTGACGATATAGAAGTGCTCCACCGGACCGTCGGCCGGCTTGATGATGCTGTCGCCGGGGCCGTAGAAGCGCAGCTGGCATTGTTCCACCAGGTAGGCCAGGTGCAGGTTTTCCATCTGGTTGAAGGGCGGGAAGCGTTGCAGGAACTGCACCGTACCCTGGATGTTCTGTAGTACCGCGGTCTTCCCGGCCTGGGTGAAGGCGTCCGTTTTACTCATGACGATTACCGCAATCTTCTTGGATTTGTTGTGTTCGGATTCCGGTAATAGTCGGCCCAGGTGCCCGCCAGCGCCCATTGGACGTAAGTCTAGGTGCGACATGCCGCGCGGGCGTCTGGCGCGGGTGTGTTGCAGGTGGTGGCGGTCAGCGTTCACGGGGGCCGGACATTTGGCTTTGAGCCGCTGGCGATCGATGCAAAAAAGCTCTGATCAAGATGCTTGGAAATTTTTCCGACGAAGTGCACATTGGAGGCCTGCCTGGCGATGTCTGACCACTGTGCTAGGTGATTCGATCCTGTAGAGAACTGTATGTCCGACCACGATATCTTGAGCGATGCCGAGCGCGAGGCGCTGAGTGCCGTCATGCTGGAACCCGACCTGCCGCCGCAGCGGGTGCTGATTGCCGATGACGACAAGGATGCCCGCGAGCTGCTTTCGGAAATACTCGGTCTCGATGGCATTCGCTGCATGACCGCGGCCAGTGGCAAGGCGGCGTTGGAGATGCTCGAGTCGAACAAATCCATCGGCTTGCTGATCACCGACCTGCGCATGGCGCCCTGTAGTGGCCTGGACCTGATTCGCCAGGTGCGCGAATCGGAACGGGCGGCCCTGCCGATCATCATCATTTCCGGCGACGCCGATGTGCGCGACGCCATCGCCGCCATGCACCTGAGCGTGGTGGACTTCCTGCTCAAGCCCATCGATACCAGCAAGCTGCTGGCGCTGGTCAAGCATGAGCTGGGCGTGGTGCTGTAGCGCCACCGGCACGACGAGCAGGCATGAAAAAGCCCCGGTCATGGACCGGGGCTTTGCTTTACCGCTGGCGCTGCGTTGTTACAGGCCGTTCTTGGCCTTGAACTCACGACGGCGACGATGCAGGACCGGCTCGGTGTAGCCGTTTGGCTGCTTGGTGCCTTCGATCACCAGTTCCAGGGCGGCCTGGAAGGCGATATTGCTGTCGAAGTTCGGGGCCAGTGGGCGGTACAGCGGGTCGGTGGCGTTCTGCCGGTCGACCACCGGGGCCATGCGCTTGAGGCTTTCGATCACCTGTTCGCGGGTCACCACGCCGTGGCGCAGCCAGTTGGCGATGTGCTGGCTGGAGATGCGCAGGGTGGCGCGGTCTTCCATCAGGCCGACATCGTTGATGTCCGGCACCTTGGAGCAGCCCACGCCCTGGTCGATCCAGCGCACCACGTAACCCAGGATGCCCTGGGCGTTGTTGTCCAGTTCGTTCTTGATCTGTTCCGCGGTCCAGTTGGTGTCGGGAGCCAGGGGAATGCTCAGGATGTCGTCCACCGAAGCGCGGGCGCGCTTGGCCAGCTCGGCCTGGCGGGCGAACACGTCGACCTTGTGGTAGTGCAGCGCGTGCAGCGCGGCGGCGGTCGGCGATGGCACCCAGGCGGTGTTGGCGCCGGCCAGCGGGTGGGCGATCTTCTGTTCGAGCATGGCGGCCATCAGGTCGGGCATCGCCCACATGCCCTTGCCGATTTGCGCACGACCTTGCAGGCCGGTGCTCAGACCGATATCGACGTTCCAGTTCTCGTAGGCGCCGATCCATTTCTCGGCCTTCATGTCGGCCTTGCGCACCATGGCGCCGGCTTCCATGGAGGTGTGGATCTCGTCGCCGGTGCGGTCGAGGAAGCCGGTGTTGATGAACACCACGCGCTCGCTGGCCGCCTTGATGCAAGCCTTGAGGTTGACCGTGGTACGGCGCTCCTCGTCCATGATCCCGACTTTCAGGGTGTTGCGCGGCAGGTTCAGCACCTCTTCGATGCGGCCGAACAGCTCATTGGTGAACGCGGCTTCTTCGGGGCCGTGCATCTTCGGCTTGACGATGTACACCGAGCCGGTACGGCTGTTCTTGCGCGAGGTATTGCCGTTGAGGTTGTGGATCGCCGCCAGGCTGGTGACCAGGCCGTCGAGGATGCCTTCCGGCACTTCATTGCCGTGCTGGTCGAGGATCGCGTCGATGGTCATCAGGTGGCCGACGTTACGCACGAACAGCAGCGAGCGACCATGCAGCTTCAACGACGAGCCGTCGACGCCGGTGTATTCGCGGTCGGCGTTCATGGTGCGGGTGAAGGTGTTGCCGCCCTTGGCCACTTCCTCGGCCAGGTCGCCTTTCATCAGGCCCAGCCAGTTGCGGTAGATCACTACCTTGTCGTCGGCATCGACCGCGGCGACCGAGTCTTCGCAGTCCATGATGGTGGTCAGCGCCGCTTCCATCAGCAGGTCCTTGACCCCGGCGGCGTCGGTCTGGCCGATCGGGCTTGCGGCGTCGATCTGGATCTCGAAGTGCAGGCCGTTGTGCTTGAGCAGGATCGCGGTCGGCGCCGCGGCATCGCCCTGGTAGCCGACCAGCTGGGCGTCGTCGCGCAGGCCGCTGTTGCTGCCGCCCTTGAGGGTCACCACCAGCTTGCCGCCAGCGATCTTGTAGTTCACCGAGTCGACGTGGGAGCCGGCGGCCAGGGGCGCGGACTCGTCGAGGAAGGCGCGGGCGAAGGCGATGACCTTGTCACCGCGGACCTTGTTGTAGCCTTTGCCCTTTTGCGCGCCATCGGCTTCGCTGATGGCGTCGGTGCCGTACAGCGCGTCGTACAGCGAGCCCCAGCGGGCGTTGGAGGCGTTGAGGGCGAAGCGGGCGTTCATCACCGGCACCACCAGCTGCGGGCCGGCCATGCGGGCGATTTCTTCATCGACGTTCTGGGTAGTGGCCTGGAAGTCCGCCGCTTCCGGCAGCAGGTAGCCGATGTCTTGCAGGAAGGCTTTATAGGCTACGGCATCATGGGCCTGGCCGGCACGGGACTGGTGCCAGGCATCGATCCGCGCCTGGAAATCATCGCGTTTGGCGAGTAGGGCTTTGTTCTTGGGCGCCAGGTCGTGGATGACCTTGTCGGCACCTGCCCAGAATGCGTCGGCGGTGAGGCCGGTACCGGGAATGGCTTCGTTGTTCACGAAGTCGAACAGGACTCTGGCGACCTGCAGGCCACCGACTTGAACGTGTTCAGTCATTGCTTGCCTCACTCTGCTCAGCTATTTCGCTTTTCAGCTCTTCAAATTAACAATGAAGCCGGCGGCCATTTAAAACACAACCTTGTTCACCAGTACATGCCATCGCTGGCGGCTGGGTGCTTCCAATCAACGGCGGAGCCTTGCTGACGGGGATCGCGGGGGTTGTGATCAAGCCTGGGCAGACATCGTTCCAACATTATGTAGTGCGCGCTGCGGCATACTACATGATGAATTGCGGTTGTGAAAATTAGACTAAATACGTCGTTTCGCGACTCGCCAGTGCAATGCGGTCACGCTGGGAAGCTTGGTGTTCGCAAAAATCCGAAGGATTGTTCCACATAAATACAAAAAGTTGTACACGATTTGCATTCCTGGTCTACCGGCCCCTTTTCCGGGCCTCGACCGGAGGCGCCGGGTGTGGCCTGCAGCCTGCCTATAATTGCTCTTCCACCCCCCAAAAGAGGGCTGCGCCATGGACCATCTGGTTCTCACGGTATTCGCTGCGGACAAGGCCGGCCAGGTCGAACGCATTGCCCAGTGCATCGCCGCCCACGGTGGCAACTGGCTGGAAAGCCGCCTGTCGCGGATGGCCGGGCAATTCGCCGGAATCCTCCGGGTGGCGGTGCCGGCCGAAGCCTACGATGAGCTGGTGGATGCCTTGCAGGGGCTCTCGGCCCAAGGCATCCGCGTGCTGATCGCGCAAAGCGGCATCGAGCAATCATGCACCTGGAAACCCATCGCCATGGAGCTGGTGGGCAACGACCGCCCGGGGATTGTCCGGGATATCACCCGCCTGCTGGCGGAGCAGGGGGTCAACCTGGAGCGGTTGGTGACCGAGGTGCGGCCGGCGCCCATGAGCAGCGAGCCGCTGTTCCACGCCGAGGCCATCCTGGCGGTACCCCTGACCCTGTCGCTGGAAGTCTTGCAGGCGCGCCTGGAGAGCCTGGCCGACGACCTGATGGTGGAACTGGTGCTGCGCAGCGAAGGCTGAAGGCGGTTGGCTGGGTTATCCCGATAAAGCGTGCATGCGCCTGTGGATAACCTGTAGAGAGCGGGCGCTGGCCCAGTGGTATCGCGGCTTTGCGTGAATTGATCAAAAAACCGGCAATTTCAAGGGCTTGTGCACAAATGGCGGGGACCAGGCTGTGGATAAGCTTGGGAAGAACCGCCGCAGGCCACAGGGGACGTGGCCTGCAGATGATTGATCGTTTATTGATCAGCTGCGTCCGCGCAGGCTCAGCCAGGCATCGACGCTGTACACCGCCAGGCCTGCCCAGATGAACATGAAGGCCACCAGGGTGCTGGAGGACAGTTGCTCGCCGAACAGCAGTACCGCCTGCAGCAGCACCAGGGTCGGGGCCAGGTACTGCAGGAAACCCAGGGTGGTGTAGGGCAGGTCCCGGGCCGCGGCGTTGAAGCACACCAGCGGGATCAGGGTCACCGGGCCTGCCGCCACCAGCCACCAGGCCTGGGAACTGGCCCAGAACGCGGCATGGGCGCTGCTGGCATCGGGGTGCAGCAGCAGCCAGGCCAGGGCGATGGGCACCAGCATCCAGGTCTCCACCACCAGCCCGGGCAGGGCCTTGACCGGCGCCTGCTTGCGGATCAGGCCGTAGAAACCGAAGCTCAGCGCCAGCGCCAGCGACACCCAGGGCAGGCTGCCCAGTTGCCATACCTGCTGCGCCACCCCGACCGCCGCCAGCAGCACCGCCAGCCATTGCAGGCGGCGCAGGCGCTCACCGAGGATCAACATGCCCAGCAGCACGTTGATCAAGGGGTTGATGTAGTAGCCGAGGCTGGCCTCGACCATGCGCCCGTTGTTCACCGACCAGACGTAGGTCAGCCAGTTGGCGGCGATCAGGGTGCCGCTCAGGGCCAGGATCGCCAGGCGCCGGGGGTTGTCCCGCAGTTCGCGCCACCAGCCGGGATGCTTCCAGACCATCAGCAAAAGGCCGCCGAACAACGCTGACCAGAGCACCCGGTGGACGATGATTTCCACGGCGGGCACGCTGGCGATGGCTTTGAAATAGAGCGGAAACAGGCCCCAGATGATGTAGGCGGTCAGGCCCAGTATGTACCCGCGGCGCAGGTTGGCGGCTTGCATGGAGAATCCTTGCTTAGGCAACTAACAAAGGCGCGATTGTAAGGACAAATGTCTAGACCTGTCCTGACTTTTCCCGCGCCCGTGCCGTGGCCATCGCGTCCTTCAGAACAGCCGCAGCGGTTCCTCGTCGAGCGCCGCCAGCTGCTCGCGCAAGGCCAGTACCTGGTCGCCCCAGTAACGTTCGCTGCCGAACCAGGGGAAGCTGCGAGGGAACGCCGGGTCGTCCCAGCGCCGCGCCAGCCAGGCGCTGTAGTGCATCAGGCGCAGGGCCCGCAGCGGTTCGACCAGGGCCAGCTCCCGTGGGTTGAAATCGTGGAATTCGCTGTAGCCGTCCATCAGTTCGGAGAGCTGGCCGAGGCGCTCCTGGCGATCGCCGGCGAGCATCATCCACAGGTCCTGCACCGCAGGGCCCATGCGACAGTCGTCGAGGTCGACGATATGGAACACCTCGTCGCGGCACATCAGGTTGCCGGGGTGGCAATCGCCATGCAGGCGGATGTTCTGGTGCGGGGTGGACTGGTAGAGGGTTTCCACACGCTTGAGCAAGTCACGAGCGACGGACTCGTAGGCCGGCAACAGGCTCTTGGGTATGAAACCGCCTTGCAGCAAGGCCGCCAGGGAGTCGTGGCCGAAGTTCTGCACCCCCAGGGCCTCGCGGTGGCTGAACGGCCGGTTGGCGCCGACGGCGTGCAGGCGACCCAGCAGTTGCCCGAGGCGGTAGAGCTGGTCGAGGTTGCCCGGCTCCGGGGCGCGGCCGCCACGCCGCGGGAACAGGGCGAAACGAAACCCCGCATGCTCGAACAGGCTGCGGCCTTCGTGGACGATCGGCGCTACCACCGGCACTTCGCATTCGGCCAGTTCGAAGGTGAAGCTGTGTTCTTCGAGGATCGCCTCGTCGCTCCAGCGTTGGGGCCGGTAGAACTTGGCCACCAGCGGCTCGTCCTGGTCGATGCCGACCTGGTAGACGCGGTTCTCGTAGCTGTTGAGGGCCAGGACCCGGGCGTCGCTAAGAAAGCCGATGCTTTCCACTGCGTCCAGGACCAGATCGGGGGTGAGGGTATCAAACGGGTGCGACATGCTTACTCCTGCGCGCAGCAGGCTGCCGCGTCCGGCCCAGCATGGTAACGCAGACGGGCAGGCCGGTGGAGGGCGCTGTGGCGCCTGCCTTGGCTAGGGGCTGTTGCCATTTCGCCGCGACCGCGCCGGAGCCAGTTTTAGCGCGGAGCTAGGCACGAGACGCGAAGTTTGGCATTCCAAATGAGCCGTCGAGTAACGACGCGCCGCGCTAAAACTGGCCCGTCCCTTCGGGTTGCGCGGCAAATGGCGCCATGCGTCGTTGCAGGACTTGGCAAGGGAACGACCATTGCCCGCGTCCTGCGCCTAGCCTGGCGCCATTTGTCGCGGCAACGCGGTTTGCGCCGAAACGGCAACAGACCCTACGGGCAGGCGCGGGTTCGGCACGGGGTTGGATCAGGCGCCGATGATGCCGCCGTCTTCCCGGGTAATGGCCATCACCGAAGAGCGCGGCTTGCCGTTGGGCAAGTGCTCGGGGAAGGTCGAGCCGCCATTTTCCCCAGGGTGCTGGATGCCCACGAACAGCGTCTTGTAGTCCGCAGCGAAGGCGATCCCGGTGACTTCGCAGCCCACCGGCCCGACCATGAAACGGCGGATCTCGCCGCTGTCGGGATCGGCGCAGAGCATCTGGTTGTTGCCCATGCCGGCGAAGTCGCCGCTGTTGCTGTAGTCGCCGTCGGTGAGGATCCACAGGCGCCCGGCCTTGTCGAAACCCAGGCCATCGGGGCTGTTGAACATGTTCTGCGGGGTGATGTTGGCGGAACCGCCCTTGGGCTTGCCGGCGTGCACGCCAGGGTTGCCGGCGACCACGAACAGGTCCCAGGAAAAGTTCAGCGAGCCATGGTCGTCGCCACCGGTGCGCCAGCGCAGGATCTGCCCATAGACGTTCTTCTCCCGCGGGTTGGGGCCGCCCACCGGCATGCCATCCTCACCACGCTTGGAGTTGTTGGTCAGGGTGCAATAGACCTGGCCATCCTTGGGGCTGACCACGATCCATTCCGGGCGATCCATGCGCGTGGCCTGGACCACGCTGGCGGCCAGGCGGGCCTGGATCAGCACCTGGGCCTGGTCGGCGAAGCCGCTGCTGGCGTCGATGCCGTTCTTGCCGTGGGTCAGCTCGATCCACTGGCCCTGGCCCTTGGGCCGGTCCGGGTTGCCGTCGCCGGCGTCGAAGCGCGCCACATACAGGGTGCCGTGGTCCAGCAGGTCACGGTTGGCCTTGGGGTTACGGTGGTTGATGCGATCGCGGCTGATGAACTTGTAGATGAACTCGCCGCGTTCATCGTCGCCCATGTAGACCACTGCGCGGCCATCGCGGGTTTGCGCCAGGGCGGCGTTCTCATGCTTGAAGCGGCCCAGGGCGGTGCGCTTGGTCGGGGTCGATTGCGGATCGAAAGGGTCGATCTCCACCACCCAGCCGTGGCGGTTGAGTTCGTTGGGGTTCTTGGCCAGGTCGAAGCGCGGGTCGTGCTGGTGCCAGTTGATGTCGCGGCTGGCCACCGAGGCGCCGTAGCGCTTCTGGGCAGCGTCGAACTGGTGCTCGGCGTTGCTGCTGCCGAAGCAGTCGGTGAAGTTCTCTTCGCAGGTCAGGTAGGTGCCCCACGGGGTCTTGCCGTTGGCGCAGTTCTGGAACGTGCCCAGGACTTTCTTGCCCTTGGGGTCGGCGCTGGTCTTGAGCAACGGGTGGCCGGCGGCCGGGCCGCTGAGGCGGATCGGCGTGTTGCCGTGGATGCGCCGGTTGTAGCGCGAGCCCTGGACGAACTGCCACTGGCCATTCTTGCGTTGCACCTCGATCACCGACACGCCTTCGCTGGCCTGGGCCTTGTGCACGTCTTCGGCCGACTGCGGCAGGCCGCCATGGGGATAGAGGTAGCGGTAGTTGGTGTACTCGTTGTTGATCGCCATCAGCGCCCGATGCCGGTCATCCGGGAAGGCGAACAGGCTCATGCCGTCGTTGTTGTCGCCGAACTGCACTTCCTGGGCCAGGGCGGTGCCGTTGCCGCTGGGGTCGAAGGCCGGGCCGTTCTTGTGCAGTGGCTGGCCCCAGCTGATCAGCACCGAGGACTTGTAGCCCGGTGGCAGGGTGATGGTGTCGCTGGTGGCGCTGGGGATGCTGGCAAAGCCCAGCAGCTGGCCGTTGCCGGCGCTGACTCCAGCGGCCAGGGCGCTGCGGCTCAGCAGGTTGCCGCCCAGGAACAGGGCCGCGCCGCACAGGGCGCCGGCACCGATGAAGCCACGGCGGCTGAGGCCGACGATCTGTTCCAGGTCGGTGGGTTGGTCTTCTTCTAACAGGCTCATATCAGGCTCCCTGCGGGTTTTTGCAGCCACCTTAATGAGCACCGATGACGAATTTGTTGCAGTGCCGAGCCCCGGGATCAGGGCGTACGGGAGCTGGGGGCCAGGGTCAGAGGGGGGTGCCCAGCAGCACATGGGACGGCGAGAACTGCACCTGGACCGGCCGCTCCTGCGCCAGGTCCAGGGTTTTCAGCAGCAGCGGTTCGGCCAGGGCGCAGAGGACCTGGCCATTGGGCAGGGCGATGCGGACTTCGCAGGGGCCATCCTCGGCATCGAGGATCCGCTCGATGATACCGGTCAGGTAATTGTGTCCAGTTGTTACTGGATCGCCGACGGCTTGCACATCCAGCCAGCCGGCCTTGATCAGCGCCACCACTTGGGTGCCGGGCGCCAGCTCCAGGCGCTGGGTGCTGTCGTGGGTGATCCGGGCCTTGAGCCGCACCCCCTCGGGCAGTTCCAGGCTGACCAGGTCGTTGCAGCCATGGGGTTCGATCCCGTGGACCTTGCCGTGCAGCTGGTTGCGTGCGCTGGTGCGCAGCATCAGGCGTCCCAGCAAGTCGAGATCGCTGGCGTCTTCAGCGGCCTCCAGTACCTGGGCCTGCAGCACCTGCAGCCGCTGGTAGAGACGCAAGACCCGCTCGCCCTCGGCGGACAGCCTGGCGCCACCGCCGCCCTTGCCGCCGACGCTGCGTTCCACCAGTGGGTTCTGGGCCAGGTTGTTCAGCTCGTCGATGGCGTCCCAGGCCGCCTTGTAGCTCAGCCCGGCGCTTTTCGCTGCACGGGTGATGGAGCCCTGCTCGGCGATGTGTTGCAGCAGCGCGATGCGTTGCGGGCGGCGGACGATGTGCTGGGTCAACAAAGTGGGCAGGGACATGGCAAGAGCGCTTCGGGCACGGAAGGTGGACAGGAAGTTTGCGGCTTGAGCGGCGAGAGTCAAGTCAGGCCTCGGGCCTGGGGGTGCGGGCCAGGCAGTAGACGTCCACCCGCCTGGCTCCGGCAGCGACCAGCAACCGGGCCAGGGCCTGGGCGGTGGCGCCCGTGGTCAGCACGTCGTCCACCAGCGCCAGGTGGCGGCCGGCGATCCGCGCATCGGGGGCCAGGCTGAAGGCGCCGCGCAGGTTGCGCTGGCGGGCCCGGGCATCCAGTCCTTGTTGCGCGGGAGTGTCCAGGGTGCGCAGCAGCAACCGCGCTTCCACCGGCAGCTTCAGGTGTTGTCCAAGCCAGTGGGCGAGCATCCCGGCCTGGTTGAACCCCCGCTGGCGCAGGCGCCGACGGGATAAAGGCACTGGCACCAGGGCATCCGGGCTGGGCAGGTCTTCATCGAAGCGATAAAGCAGGAACTGCACGAGAAGTTCGGCCATCAGTCGGCCAAAAGGCCATTTCTCATGGTGCTTGAAGCGGCTGATCAGGCTGTCCACCGGGAACTCGTAGCGCCAGGGCGCTATGACCCGTTCGAATGCCGGTGGCCGTTGCAGGCATTGACCGCAAGCTGGGCCGGGAGCCGGCAGCGGCAGCGCGCAAATGGGGCATTGGCTGCCGAGCCAGGGCAGTTCGTCCAGGCAAGGCGCGCAGAGCGCCTGGGGCGAATCGCTGGGTTCGTCACAAAGCAAACAGATTTGTTTGTTTTTTAGCCAGATGTAAGCCTGTGTTTTTCTTTCTGGTTGACAGCTCATGGCGGCTTCCTTAAATATGCCGAACATCCGTGTTGCGGCTGTGGACTTTCCCTGTCCCGCACCGCCTGCCAAGCATAATCAAGGAACCGCCCATGAGCGCCAGCACCACTGCCACCCTGCGTCATGACTGGACTTTGGCTGAAGTCAAAGCCCTGTTCACCCAGCCGTTCAACGACCTGCTGTTCCAGGCGCAGACGGTGCACCGCGCGCATTTCGACGCCAACCGGGTCCAGGTTTCCACCTTGCTGTCGATCAAGACCGGCGCCTGCCCGGAAGATTGCAAATATTGTCCGCAGTCCGGTCACTACAACACCGGCCTGGAAAAGGAAAAGCTCCTGGAAGTGCAGAAGGTCCTGGAAGAGGCCGCCCGGGCCAAGGCCATCGGCTCCACGCGCTTCTGCATGGGCGCGGCCTGGAAGCACCCGTCCGCCAAGGACATGCCCTACGTGCTGGAGATGGTCAAAGGGGTCAAGGCCATGGGCCTGGAGACCTGCATGACCCTGGGCCGCCTCGACCAGCAGCAGACCGAGGCCCTGGCCCTGGCCGGCCTGGACTACTACAACCACAACCTCGATACCTCGCCGGAGTTCTACGGCAATATCATCACCACCCGCACCTACAGCGAGCGCCTGCAGACCCTGGCCTATGTGCGCGATGCCGGGATGAAGATCTGCTCCGGTGGCATCCTGGGCATGGGCGAGTCCCTGGACGATCGTGCCGGCCTGCTGATCCAGCTGGCCAACCTGCCGGAGCATCCGGAGTCGGTGCCGATCAACATGCTGGTGAAGGTGGCCGGTACGCCGCTGGAAAATGCCGAAGAGGTGGATCCGTTCGACTTCATTCGCATGCTGGCCGTGGCGCGGATCCTCATGCCGCAATCCCATGTGCGCCTCTCCGCTGGTCGTGAGGCGATGAACGAGCAAATGCAGGCCCTGGCGTTCTTCGCCGGCGCCAACTCGATCTTCTACGGCGAAAAACTGCTGACCACCGCCAACCCGCAGGCCGACAAGGACATGCAGCTGTTCGCCCGCCTGGGGATCCAGCCCGAAGCGCGTGAAGAACACGCCGACGAAGTGCACCAGGCGGCCATCGAGCAGGCCCTGGTGGAGCACAAGAGCAGCGAGCAGTTCTACAACGCCGCCGTCTGATCCCAGGCTGACGTCATCCCCGCCGCCGCGGGCGACTCCAGGGCCGCTGAGGATCCCGCAGGGACTTCGGCGCCCGGTCGCCTGCGATGTTGGATTTCTTCCCGATCATCGAGGCCAGCATGTCTTTTGATCTTTCCGCGCGCCTCGCGGCCCGCCGTGCCGAGCATCTGTATCGCCAGCGCCCCTTGCTCGATAGCCCCCAGGGGCCGCAAGTGGTGGTCGATGGCCAGCCGCTGCTGGCGTTCTGCAACAACGACTACCTGGGCCTGGCCAATCATCCACAGGTGATCGAAGCCTGGCGGGCCGGTGCCAGCCGCTGGGGCGTGGGCGGTGGCGCCTCGCACCTGGTGGTGGGCCATAGCGGTCCGCACCATGCTCTGGAGGAGGCCCTGGCCGACCTCACTGGAAGGCCCCGGGCCTTGCTGTTCAGCACCGGCTACATGGCCAACCTCGGGGCGGTCACGGCCCTGGTGGGGCAGGGCGATACGGTGCTGGAAGACCGTCTCAACCATGCTTCGCTGCTGGATGCCGGCCTGCTCAGTGGCGCGCGCTTCAACCGCTATCTGCACAACGATGCGGCCAGCCTGGCCAAGCGCCTGGAGAAGGCTACCGGCAATACCCTGGTGGTCACCGACGGCGTATTCAGCATGGATGGCGATGTGGCCGACCTGCCGGCCCTGGCCCGTGAAACCAAGGCCCGAGGCGCCTGGCTGATGGTCGACGACGCCCACGGCTTCGGTCCCCTGGGTGCCAGCGGCGCCGGCCTGGTAGAACATTACGGCCTGGGCCTGGATGAGGTGCCGGTGCTGGTGGGCACCCTGGGCAAGGCTTTCGGAACCGCTGGGGCCTTCGTCGCCGGCAGCGAGGAGTTGATCGAGAGCCTGATCCAGTTCGCAAGGCCCTATATCTACACCACCAGCCAGCCACCGGCGTTGGCCTGCGCCACCTTGAAAAGCCTGGAACTGCTGCGCAGCGAGCACTGGCGGCGCGAGCACCTGGCGAGCCTGGTCCGCCAGTTCCGCCGGGGCGCCGAGCAGATCGGCCTGGAGCTGATGGACAGCTTCACCCCGATCCAGCCGATCCTGGTCGGCGACAGTGCGCGAGCCATGGCACTGTCGCAGAAACTGCGCGAGCGCGGGATCCTGGTCACCGCCATTCGCCCGCCGACGGTGCCGGCCGGCAGTGCCCGGTTGCGGGTGACGCTGTCTGCCGCCCACAGCGAGAGCCAGGTGCAGCTATTGTTAGACGCATTGGCCGATTGTCACGGTGAACTGCAAGTGGAGCCGAGCCATGCGTGATCGACTGATCCTGTTGCCCGGCTGGGGGCTGGGCGTGTCGCCCCTGGAGCCCCTGGCTGCGGCGTTGCAGGGGCTGGACCAGCACCTGCGGGTACAGGTCCAGCCGTTGCCGGAACTGATGTCCAGCGACCCGGACGATTGGCTGGATGAACTGGACGACGCGCTGCCGGACGATGCCTGGCTGGGTGGCTGGTCCCTGGGCGGGATGCTGGCCTCGGCGCTGGCGGCCCGTCGTGGTGAACGGTGCTGCGGGCTGCTGACCCTGGCCAGCAATCCCTGCTTCGTCGCCCATGCGCAGTGGCCGAGCGCCATGGCCCAAGACACCTTCGCCGCCTTCCTGGCGGGCTGTGCCGCCGACCCGCAAGGCACCCTCAAGCGTTTCTCGTTGCTCTGTGCCCAGGGCGCCCTCGACCATCGCGGCTTGTCCCGGGCGTTGTCGGGGGGCGCGCCGGTGTCCCGGCCACAGGTGTTGCTGGCGGGTCTTGAATTGTTGGCGCAACTCGACACCCGTGAGGCCTTGCAGGGTTTTCGTGGGCCGCAGTTGCACCTGTTCGCCGGGCTCGATGGCCTGGTACCGGCTGAAACGGCCGCCGAGTTGCTGGCGTTGTTGCCGGATGTGGAAGTTGGCCTGATCGAACAGGCCAGTCACGGTTTTCTTCTGGAGGACCCCCATGGAGTGGCGGGTGCGATCCAGGCGTTCTTGCATGAGTCCGGTGATGACTGATCTGTCTATTCCTGTGCTGGCCACCGGCTTGCCTGACAAGCGCCAGGTGGCGGCTTCGTTTTCCCGCGCGGCGGCCAGCTACGACAGCGTGGCCGAGTTGCAGCGGGCGGTTGGCCAGCAGTTGCTGAGCCGCCTGCCGGCTGACTGGACGCCCGGACGCTGGCTCGACCTGGGCTGCGGCACCGGGCATTTCAGCCGGGCGCTGGGAGAGCGGTTCGCGGGTAGCCAGGGCCTGGCCGTGGATATCGCCGAAGGCATGCTCCAGCACGCACGGCCCCTGGGTGGGGCCGAGTACTTCATTGCCGGGGACGCCGAGCGCCTGCCATTGCAGGCGGCCAGTTGCGAGTTGATCTTCTCCAGCCTGGCGGTGCAGTGGTGCGCCGATTTTGCCGCAGTGCTCAGCGAGGCCCGGCGGGTGCTCAAGCCTGGCGGCGTCCTGGCGTTCGCCAGCTTGTGCGTGGGGACCCTGCAGGAGCTGCGCGACAGCTGGGGGCAGGTGGACGGGCAGGTGCACGTCAACCGCTTCCGTGCTTTCGAGCGCTATGGCCAGTTGTGCGATGCCAGTGGCTTGCGGGTGCGTAGCCTGGAGCGGGTGCCCCATGTCCTGCATTACCCGGATGTGCGCAGCCTGACCCACGAACTCAAGGCCCTGGGGGCGCACAACCTCAACCCTGGCCGTCCTGGTGGTTTGACCGGACGGGCGCGCATCGCCGGATTGATCGCCGCCTACGAGGGCTTTCGCCAGGCCAGGGGGCTGCCGGCGACTTACCAGGTAGTCCATGCCGTATTGGAGAAACCACTATGAGTCCTGCCTATTTCATCACCGGCACCGACACCGAGGTGGGCAAGACCACCATCGCTGCCGGCTTGCTGCATGCCGCGCGACTGGCCGGGCTGAGCACGGCGGCGGGCAAGCCGGTGGCGTCCGGTTGCGAGCTGACGGCCAAGGGCTTGCGCAACGCCGATGCCTTGGCGTTGCAAGCGCAGGCGTCGTTGCCGCTGAGTTATGAAGAGGTCAATCCGCTCGCCTTCGAGCCGGCGATCGCTCCACACCTGGCCGCACGCGAGGCGGGCGTGGCACTGACGGTGCAGTCGCTGTTGCTGCCCATGCGCCACGTCCTGGCCAAGGGGGCGGATTTCACCCTGATCGAAGGCGCGGGTGGCTGGCGCGTGCCCCTGGCGGGCCAGGATAATCTCTCGGACCTGGCCATGGCCCTGGGGCTGCCGGTGATCCTGGTGGTGGGCGTGCGGCTGGGGTGCATCAACCATGCCTTGCTGACTGCCGAAGCCATTGCCCGGGACGGTCTGCAACTGGCCGGTTGGGTGGCCAACATCGTCGATCCGCAGACCTCTCGTCTGGAAGAGAACCTGGCGACCCTGGCCGAACGCCTTCCCGCGCCGTGCCTGGGCAGGGTGCCCCGGCTCAGGCTGGCTGGGGCCGCGGCGGTGGCCGAACACCTGCAACTGGATTTGCTGGACTAGATTTTGCCTATGACAGGGCAGATGGCCATTAGTGTTTTTGACGGGTGTTTTCTTGACGGGTCTGCTTCAATTGGCAACGTCATTCATTTTCCAGGTCGAGTCATCCCATGGAAATTTCCGGGAACAGCGCTTACTACGCCGGGCTGAACGCGATTCAGACCGGGCAGAACCGGGTCGATCAAGCCGCTGGCCAGATCGCCAGCACCGCCGTCGAGCGTTCCGCCAGCAGCCAGTCGTCGGAGCTCCAGGTCAATCGCCTGCGGGGCGTGGACCGCAGCCAGGAGTCGGACGTGGCCAGCAGTGTGGTGGAAATGTCCGCCGGCAAGTTCCAGGTCGAATTGGGCGTCAAGGTCGCCAAGGCCTCGGATGAAGCCCTGGGTACGCTGATCGACACCTACGCCTGATCGTCTTTCGTTGAAGCCCGGCCCCCGTTTTCGGGGGCCGGGCTTTTTCATGCCTGCCTTTATGCCATTTCCTCGGCTGATTTCCCTCGCTGGCTGATTGCCGGCTACCCGGCTTCTACACTTTATGGCGGTGCCATGCGCCTTGGCCTGCGTGGGTGTTACATGCCGATGACGAAAGGTATTTGTCCGGCGCTTGACAAGATTTAGGCGTAAACGTATGTTTCAAACAACTGTTTGACCGCTATAAAAACTCAACGCGGTTGTTCATTCCCGGTTACATCAGCAGAGGTTTATCGCTATGCCTGACTACAAGGCCCCCTTGCGTGATATTCGCTTCGTTCGTGACGAGCTGCTTGGTTATGAGGCGCACTATCAGAGCCTCCCGGCTTGCCAGGACGCCACTCCGGACATGGTTGACGCCATTCTCGAGGAAGGTGCGAAGTTTTGTGAGCAGGTGCTGGCGCCGCTGAACCGTGTAGGCGACCTGGAAGGTTGCACCTGGAGTGAATCCGGCGTTAAGACCCCAACCGGCTTCAAGGAAGCCTACAAGCAGTTCGTCGAAGGCGGCTGGCCAAGCCTGGCCCACGATGTCGAGCACGGCGGTCAGGGCCTGCCTGAGTCGCTGGGCCTGGCTGTCAGCGAAATGGTCGGCGAGGCCAACTGGTCGTGGGGCATGTACCCAGGCCTGTCCCATGGCGCGATGAACACCATTTCCGCCCACGGTACGCCTGAGCAGCAAGATGCCTACCTGACCAAGCTGGTGACTGGCGAGTGGACCGGCACCATGTGCCTGACCGAGCCACATTGCGGCACCGACCTGGGCATGCTGCGTACCAAGGCCGAGCCTCAGGCCGACGGTTCCTACAAAGTCACCGGCACCAAGATCTTCATCTCCGCCGGTGAACACGACATGGCCGACAACATCGTCCACATCGTGCTGGCCCGCCTGCCGGACGCTCCGGCCGGCACCAAGGGTATCTCGCTGTTCATCGTGCCCAAGTTCCTGCCCAACGCCGATGGCTCTGTCGGCCAGCGCAACGCGGTGAGCTGCGGTTCCCTGGAGCACAAGATGGGTATCCACGGCAACGCCACCTGCGTGATGAACTTCGACGCGGCCACCGGTTTCCTGATCGGCCCGGCGAACAAGGGCCTGAACTGCATGTTCACCTTCATGAACACCGCTCGCCTGGGTACCGCGCTGCAAGGCCTGGCCCACGCCGAGATCGGTTTCCAGGGTGGCCTGAAATACGCTCGCGACCGCCTGCAAATGCGCTCGCTGACCGGCCCGAAAGCGCCGGATAAGGCTGCCGATCCGATCATCGTGCACCCGGACGTGCGTCGCATGCTGCTGACCATGAAGGCGTTCGCCGAAGGCAATCGCGCCATGGTCTACTTCACCGCCAAGCAGGTGGACATCGTCAAGTACGGTGTGGATGAAGAAGAGAAGAAGAAGGCCGACGCACTGCTGGCCTTCATGACCCCGATCGCCAAGGCCTTCATGACCGAGGTCGGCTTCGAATCCGCCAACCACGGCGTGCAGATCTATGGTGGCCACGGCTTCATCGCCGAGTGGGGCATGGAGCAGAACGTTCGCGACAGCCGTATCTCGATGCTGTACGAAGGCACCACCGGCATCCAGGCCCTGGACCTCCTGGGTCGCAAGGTGCTGATGACCCAGGGCGAAGCGCTGAAGGGCTTCACCAAGATCGTCCACAAGTTCTGCCAGAACAACGAAGGCAACGAGGCCGTGAAGGAGTTCGTGGCACCGCTGGCGGCACTGAACAAGGAATGGGGCGAGCTGACCATGAAAGTGGGCATGGCCGCGATGAAAGACCGCGAAGAAGTCGGTGCCGCTTCGGTGGACTACCTGATGTACTCCGGTTACGCCTGCCTGGCCTACTTCTGGGCCGACATGGCACGCCTGGCAGCCGAGAAGCTGGCCGCCGGCACCACCGAAGAGGCCTTCTACACCGCCAAGCTGCAGACCGCGCGCTTCTACTTCCAGCGCATCCTGCCGCGTACCCGTACCCATGTCGCCACCATGCTGTCGGGCGCCAACAACCTGATGGACATGAAGGAAGAGGATTTCGGCCTGGCTTACTAAGCCCGTCCGGTTCCACTGCGAAGCCGCTCGCCCCCTCGGGACGAGCGGCTTTTTTGCATCTGCGGACCGTCGGTAAAAATTCCCGACTAAAACGCTAAGCTGAAGCGATTCCCTGCCGTTACAGAGGTGGCAATGTGACGCCTGTCACATCGCATGTGCTTAACTTCTTCAATGAAGGCACAATGCCATCTACTGATAAGCCGGGTTGGAGTTTTACCCTTGCCGCGTTCTTCCGCTGTACGTTTCAGTCACTTTCTTCCGTCTTTACTGCTTCTGCTTGCTGGGCTGGCGGCCGCCTACGTCAAGGATCTCAACGTATTCTTCACTTCGCTGTTCAACGTGCTGCCGACGCTGGTGCTGTTGCTCGGCGGGGCGTATTGCGCCGTGTATCGACGCCAGCGCGAGCTGTTCCTGATGGTCACGGTGTATATCGCCTACTTCCTGCTGGATACCCAGACCGACTTCTACCGTGACAATGGCCGGGTTCGTGAGGATGCCGCAGTGGTGTTCCACCTGTGTTGCCTGTTGCTGCCCTTGCTGTTCGGTTTGTTCGCCGCCTGGCAGGAGCGCACGCACCTGTTCCAGGACATGGTGGCGCGCTTCGCCGTGCTGCTCGCCTTCGGCAGCGTGGCCCTGGGCCTGGAGCAGAGTTATCCCCAGGCGCTGCTGGCGTGGCTGGCGGAGATCCGCTGGCCAGCCCTGCATGGCAGCTGGATGAGCCTGATCCAGTTGTCCTATCCGGTGTTCCTTGCGGCCTTCCTGCTGTTGGCGATCCAGTACTGGCGCAGCCCGCGCCCCTTGCATGCGGCGCAGTTGGTGGGCTTGCTCGGGCTGTTCTGGATGTTGCCCAAGACCTTCATCTTGCCCTTCACGTTGAACATCATGTGCAGCCAGGTGATGCTGATGATCGCCGCCGCGGTGGCCCACGAGGCCTACCAGATGGCCTTTCGCGATGAGCTGACCGGGCTGCCGGGGCGCCGTGCCCTGAACGAGCGCATGCAGCGCCTGGGACGCAACTACGTACTGGCCATGACCGACGTCGATCACTTCAAGAAATTCAACGACACCCATGGCCACGACGTTGGCGACCAGGTGCTGCGCCTGGTGGCCAGCAAGTTGTCGAAGGTCACCGGTGGCGGTCGCGCCTACCGTTATGGCGGTGAAGAGTTCGCCGTGGTGTTCGCCGGCAAGAGCCTGGACGAATGCATGCCGCACCTGGAGATGATCCGCGAGATCATCGCCGGCTATAACATCCAGTTGCGCAACCAGGAAAATCGCCCCCAGGACGACCAGCAGGGGCGCCAGCGGCGCGGGGCGGCCGGTGCTTCCAGCGTGTCGGTGACCATCAGTATCGGTGTCGCCGAGCGGTTGATGGAGCACCGTACTCCCGAGGAAGTGCTCAAGTCCGCCGACCAGGCGCTCTACAGCGCCAAGGGCGCGGGGCGCAACTGTGTCATGGCCTTCGGGCAGAACCGTCGCGGTGCGGTGCGGATGGACACCGCCGCAGGCTGACTGATGGCGAGGCATTCAGCTTCCGCAGGGTGATTGGCAGGCCCCGGTGCCGACAGTAGGTTGCAACGACCTGCTGTCGGGGCATCGCCATGGCTCAGGGCCAAGCGCCAAGCGCTTTCGCGCGTTTCTACTCGATGACTTTTTGCCAGCGGCTCTGCCTGGGCGCGAGGCTGCCCGTGGATGTTTTCACTTGCCCACGCCTAACTGCCGGCAGAGCGCCTGGCCCAGCGGACAAGCGGGCGGATTCCCGGCAAGGCCCGCCCTTGGCGGGTTTTCCTGTTTCATGGCTGGAAATTGACTAAAAATAACAAAAAAGTCACCAGATGACCCTATGTGTCGCAAAAGTTGTTCGGGTACACTCGGTTTTTCGTGAATGGGCCCGTTCCGGCCCGCCTGTTTAGATCTTGCGAGGTTTGCCATGGCTGACTACAAAGCGCCCCTGCGCGATATGCGCTTCGTCCTCAATGAAGTGTTCGAGGTCGCCAAGCTCTGGGCCCAGTTGCCAGCGCTGGCGGAAACAGTGGACGCCGAGACTGTCGAGGCGATCCTGGAAGAAGCGGGCAAGGTCACTGCCCGCAGCATTGCCCCGTTGAGCCGTAGCGGCGACGAAGCAGGTTGTCGCTGGAATGACACCGTGGTGACCACTCCGGAAGGTTTCCCGCAGGCCTACCAGACCTATGCCGAAGGTGGCTGGGTCGGGGTCGGCGGCGATCCTGAATTCGGTGGCATGGGCATGCCCAAGGCGGTATCGGCCCAGGTCGAGGAAATGGTCAACTCCGCCAGCCTGGCCTTCGGCCTGTATCCGATGCTGACCGCCGGCGCCTGCCTGTCGATCAACGCCCACGCCAGCGACGAGCTCAAGGCCACCTACCTGCCGAACATGTATGCCGGCGTCTGGGCCGGTTCCATGTGCCTGACCGAACCCCATGCCGGCACCGACCTGGGGATCATCCGCACCAAGGCCGAGCCACGGGCGGACGGCGCCTATGCCATCACCGGGACCAAGATCTTCATCACCGGCGGCGAGCACGACCTGACCGAAAACATCATCCACCTGGTACTGGCCAAGCTGCCGGACGCCCCAGCCGGGCCCAAGGGCATTTCCCTGTTCCTGGTGCCCAAGTTCATGGTCAATGCCGATGGCAGCCTGGGCGAGCGCAACCTGGTGAGCTGCGGCTCCATCGAGCACAAGATGGGCATCCAGGCTTCCGCCACTTGCGTGATGAACTTCGACCAGGCCGTTGGCTACCTGGTGGGCGAGCCGAACAAGGGCCTGGCGGCCATGTTCACCATGATGAACTACGAGCGCCTGGGCGTGGGCATCCAGGGCCTGGCCACGGGCGAGCGTTCCTACCAGAACGCCGTGGAATATGCCCGCGATCGCCTGCAGAGCCGCGCCCCGACCGGCCCGCAAGCCAAGGACAAGACTGCCGACCCGATCATCGTCCACCCGGACGTGCGGCGCATGCTGCTGACCATGAAAGCCGCCAACGAAGGCGGCCGGGCTTTCTCCACCTATGTGGCGATGCAACTGGACACCGCCAAGTTCAGCGAGGACGCCGAGACCCGCAAGCGTGCGCAAAGCCTGGTGGCGTTGCTGACTCCGGTGGCCAAGGCATTCCTCACCGACCTGGGCCTGGAGACCACGGTCCATGGCCAGCAGATCTTTGGTGGCCACGGTTACATCCGCGAGTGGGGCCAGGAGCAGCTGGTGCGCGACGTGCGCATCACCCAGATCTACGAAGGCACCAATGGCATCCAGGCCCTGGACCTGGTGGGGCGCAAGATCGTCGGCAGCGGCGGCTCGTTCTACAAGTTGTTCGCCGATGAGATCCGCCACTTCACCGCCACCGCCGATGCCCAGCTCGGGGAGTTCGTGCGGCCGTTGAATGCCGCGCTGGACAACCTGGATGAGCTGACTGCCTGGGTACTGGACCGCTCGGCCAGCAACCCCAACGAGATTGGCGCGGCGTCCGTGGAGTACCTGCAAGCGTTCGGCTACACCGCCTACGCCTACATGTGGGCACTGATGGCCAAGGCGGCGTTGGGCAAGGAGCAGCAAGACGAGTTCTACGCCAGCAAGCTGGGGACTGCGCGCTTCTACTTCGCCCGCCTGCTGCCGCGTATCCACTCCTTGAGCGCTTCGGTCAAGGCGGGCAGCGAATCGCTGTATCTGTTGCCGGCGGAGCAGTTCTAAGAGGCAAAGTGCCTGTAAGTCATTTCTTACGTTACGTGCTGCAGATCGCCCATATCGGCGAACGAGGTGCATCGCTAATCTACGTTACATGGACGTAGCGCAGGAAGCGCAAAGAAATAACACGGACACGTAGGATTCCGCCAGGATGGTGGAGTGAAATGGATGTCAGGGAAACAGTCTGCAAAGCCCCGCTTCGGCGGGGTTTTTCTTTTGTGCGGATTTTTTCCCGATCCGCTTCAGGCCAGGGTTTCTGGCAGTGCCGGCCCGCCCAGCCGCGTGTCCTGGCTGTGCAGCGGATCTTCCAATAGCGTGCGCAGCAATTCCAGGGTTCCCTGCTGACGCTGCAGGTCACGACAAACCAATCCGACTTTCAACGGCACCCTGGGCTCGCTCAAGGGTTTCCAGAGCAATTGCCGATTGCCGTTCTGCTGCTGGGAGCGTCCCGGCAGTACGGTGGCCAGCCGGGTATGGGGCAGGCTGTCGAGAATCCCGGCCATGTTGTTCAGCTCCGCCTGTACCTGCGGGCGGCGCCCCAGGTTGGCCAGTTGGGCCTGCCAGATCTGGCGGATCTGGAACTCCTCTCCCAGTAGCAGCATCGGCAGTTCGGCCGCTTGGCTCATGGAGACTTTCTTGAATTCACGCAGGGGATGCTGCTCGGGGATGACCAGGGTCAGTTCGTCTTCGTACAGCGGTACGCCATGCAGCCCCGGTTGCCGCGGTGGCAGATAGCTGATGCCGATATCCAGCGAGCCATTGAGCAAGCGCCGTTCGATTTCCAGGCCAGTCAATTCGTAGATCTGCACCACCAGGTGCGGCTGGGCCTTGCGCACCCGTTCGAGCATCTGCGGCACCAGGCTGCTGTGCACGGTTTGCAGCACGCCGATGGCCAGGGTCCGCAGGGCCTGGCCCTTGAAGTTGCGCAGGGCTTCGCGGGCCTGTTGCAGGCCATCGAGCAGGGGCAGGGCATGGTTGTACAGGGTATGCGCGGCCAGGGTCGGCAACAGGCGCTTGCTGCTGCGCTCGAACAGGCTCACATCCAGGTGCTGCTCCAGCTGGCGAATCTGCTGGGAAAGCGCTGGTTGGGAGATCGAAAGGCGCTCTGCGGCGCGCCCTACGTGACCTTCTTCATACACCGCGACGAAATAACGCAGTTGCTTGAAATCCATAAGTAATTCTTATCGAAAAAGCTTAAAAATCGAAATGGCCCAAAGCCCCGTAGGAGCCTAGTCTACGCCTATTCACAGGGCTTACAGGGCCACGAAAGAAGATGAGTAGCGTTCAGGTCGATGGTTCTTACATAGGAAAGGCAACAAACATCGACCCAGGACAGGTCCATGACGAGGGCCAAGGCACCCTTGCAAAGCAGATCGGATCATGGTCATGGAGCCTGCGGGCATGAACCTGTTCAACCTGCGTCGCACCCCGCCCAGCCTGGACCAGCTGGCCATGGCCCCGAGCGCGGCCACTGTGGTCGACAGCCTCTCCAGCGACTGCCTGATGCCCAGTGTACCCAGGCCGCAACCGGTATTCGTCCGTGGCCAGGGCTCCTGGTTATGGGACAGCGATGACCGAACCTACCTCGACTTCACCCAGGCCGGAGCCGCCAACAGCCTTGGCCATAGCCCGTCGGTGCTGGTCAACGCCCTGACCGCCCAGGCGCAATCGCTGATCAACCCCGGCTCCGGGTTCTACAACCGCGGCATGCTCAAGCTCGCCGCGCGGTTGTGCCGCAGCACCGGCAGCGACCAGGCCTATCTGTTGGGCAGCGGCAGCGAGGCGTGTGAAGCGGCGATCAAGCTGGCGCGCAAATGGGGGCAACTGCATCGCGGTGGCGCGGCGGGCATCATCACCGCCAGCCAGGCTTGCCATGGCCGGGGGTTCGCCGCGCTGTCGGCGTCTGCGGGCAATGCCACCGGCAATCGGTTCGAGCCGCGCCTGCCGGGTTTCAGCCAGGTGCCGTTCAATGACCTGCCGGCCCTGCATGCGGCGGTGGATGCACAAACCGTAGCGATCATGCTCGAGCCGATCCAGGGCGAGGCGGGAGTGGTGCCGGCCACCGAGCATTACCTCAAGGGCGTGGAGCGACTGTGCCGCGAGCTGGGCATCCTGCTGATCTTCGATGAAGTCCAGACCGGTATCGGTCGTTGCGGCACCTTGCTGGCCGAACAACTGTATGGCGTGCGCGCCGACATCATCGCCCTGGGCAAGGGCCTGGGTGGCGGAGTGCCGCTGGCGGCCCTGCTGGCCCGAGGCAAGGCCTGCTGTTTCGAGCATGGCGAACTGGATGGCACTCACCACGGCAATGCCCTGATGACCTCGGCCGGGCTGGCGGTACTCGACTGCCTCCAGGAGCAGGGCTTCTTGCAGCAAGTGCGCAGCAATGGCCAGTACCTGGGCCAGGGCCTGGTTCGCCTGGCCAGCCGTCATGCCCAGGGCCAGGTCCGTGGCCAAGGGCTGCTCTGGGGCATGACCCTGGCCGATGCCTCGGCCGAGGCGGTGGTCAAGGCCGCCTTGCAGGAAGGGTTGCTGCTCAATGCCGCGCAACCGGACTGCCTGCGCTTCACCCCGGCGCTGACCGTGAGCAAGGGCAATATCGATGAAATGCTGCTGCGCCTGGCCCGAGCCTTCGCCCGGGTCCGCACCGCGCAGCTGCAATGCCGCAAGGGAGTAGCCGTCTGATGCGTGTATTGATCCTGCAGCACAGCGCGGCTGCCGGTCCGGGGCGAATCAACCAGTGGCTGCTGGAGCGCGCCACTTCGGTGCATATCTGCCATGTGCATGCCCAGGCCCGCCTGCCACGGCTCGACAGCTTCGACCTGCTGATCCTGCTGGGCGGTCCCATGAGTGTGCATGACGAAGTCCAGGCGCCCTGGCTGGTCGCGGAAAAGCGCCTGCTGCGCAAGGCCCTGTCCACCGGCAAGCGCGTGCTGGGCATCGGCCTGGGCGGCCAGCTCCTGGCCCAGGCCCTGGGCGCCCAGGTCCGCCCCTGCGCGGCCAGCGAGATTGGCTGGTGGCCGGTGGAAAAGTATCCCAGCGCCCAGGATTCTCCCTTGGGGCTGGCGTTGCCGGAACGCCTGATGGCCTTCCACTGGCATGGTGAAAGTTTCGATCTGCCCAAGGGCGCCCTGCCGCTGTATCGCTCCGCCGCCTGTGCCAACCAGGGGTTCATCTGGCAGGAACGGGCCATTGGCTTGCAGTGCCTGCTGCAGAGCGATTTGCAGAGCATCGAGGCGCTGCTGCAATCGCGCCCCCGGGGTTGGTTGAGCGCCGAGCAGGATGCCGGGCCTGAAAGCGTCGAAGACCGCCAGGCGATCCTCGCCGGCATCCCCCATTGCAGCGGCCTGGCGCCGACCCTGTTCCGAGTGCTGGACTACTTGTCCGGGCCCCTGCCGACCTTGCGCTGACAGAATTCCTGAACCGTCTCGCGGTATAACGCATCGCCCCGTGCCTGATCTTTCGCACGGGGCGTTTTTTTGTCCCCGTCTTTTCCAGGCCCGAACACCCCCAGCGGCATGGCTCTGAAGCTACTGAGCATGGTGCACAAACATGGGATCGAGATTCGCGCCTGAGCGGGCCATGGGCCGCTTGGCAATTGGGCTGAACCCTGGCCTGGGGCCAGGGTCGATTGCAGGTAGGGCTCATCCGAGCCATTTCTGTCAGGAGTCATCCATGGATCTGATCCGCATTATCTTCGCCATCCTGTTGCCGCCCCTTGGCGTGTTCCTGCAAGTGGGATTCGGCGGCGCCTTCTGGTTGAACATCCTGTTGACCTTGTGCGGATACATCCCCGGTATCGTGCATGCGGTGTACATCATCGCCAAGCGCTAGAAAGCATCAGGCCCGCTCCAGGCGGGCCTGATATTCAGTGCTGCGCCTGCAACACCTTGCGGTAGAACAACCATTCCTGCTCCAGGGCGTGCGCCTGGTTCTGGGCCTTGCGAAAGCCGTGGCGTTCCTCCGGGTAGTAATGGGCCTGGGCGCAAATTCCCTGTTCTTGCAGGGCCTTGAGCATGACCCGGGTCTGCTCGGGCACCACCACCGCGTCCAGTTCACCCTGGAAGAACACCACGGGCACCTGGATGTTGCTGGCGTGCAGCAAGGGCGTCCGGGCCAGGTAGCGCTCGCGGTCCTGCTCGGGATCGCCGATCAGCCAGTCCAGGTAGTCGCCTTCGAACTTGTGGGTGACCCGTGCCAGTGCCAGGGGATCGCTGACGCCATAGAGGCTGGCGCCGGCACGAAAGACCCGGGCGAAGGCCAGTGCGCACAAGGTGGTGTAGCCACCGGCGCTGCCGCCGCGGATGAACGCTTGCCCGGGGTCGATCAGGCCTTGCTGGTCGAGGTAGGACACCACCGCGCAGGCGTCTTCCACGTCCACTTCGCCCCAGCGCAGATGCAGGGCCTGGCGATAGGCCCGGCCGTAGCCGCTGCTGCCCCGGTAGTTGAGGTCGGCCACGGCGAAACCGCGCTGGGTCCAGAACTGGATGCGCGGATCGAGTATCGGATAGCAGGCCGAGGTCGGGCCGCCGTGGATGAACACCACCAGGGGTGGACGTCCCGCGCCATTCATGGCCGGGTAGAAGAAACCATGGGCCTGGCCCCCGCCGCTGGGATAGCGAAGGGTCTGCGGACGGCTGATGAGCTCCGCAGGCAGGGGGGCGACGCCTCCGGCCAGGACCTGGACCTGGCTCGTGGCACGGTCGATGGCCAGCACTGCCGAGGGGCTGGTGGGCGAGGCCGCGATGCAATACAGCCGCTGCGAATCCAGGGCCAGGCTGCGAAAGCGACTGTAGGCACCGGTGAAATCCTGCGGTGCAGCATCGGCCTGGTGCAGCCCGAGACGGCCGAAGCCGTCCTCGGTCCAAGTGCCCAGCCAGCTATCGTCGCCCAGTGGCAGCCAGGTACAGCCGCCCAGTTGCCAGGGGGCCGGGGCGTGGTCCGCCGGCGCGCAGGGCAGTGGGCGCAAGCCCAGGCCCGACTCGGCCCAGGGCTGCCAGAAGCCCTGGCGGTCGGTGAGGCAATGCAGCTTGCCGTGCGGATCGAAGCGCGGTTGTTGCAAGGATTCCGGCTCGTCGTTGCCCGCCACGCAGCGCGGTTCGCCCCAACTGGCGTCGGCCAGGCGCTCGGCGAGCATCAGGCGGGTGCTGGTCCAGGGTTGGTGCGGGCGGTCCCATTCGATCCAGGCCAGGCGCTGGCCGTTGGGGCTCAGGGTCGGCGCGGCATAGAAGTCGGCGCCGGTCGCCAGTAGCTGGCGCTGGCCGCTGGCGCCGTCGAAGGCCACCAACTGATGCCGGTCGGCGCATTCCTCCACGACCAGCACCTGGCCGGCGTGCTGCTGCAGGTCGCCGTAGCGGCATTCGCCCTGGGTCAGGGCCACGGGGGCGCCCCCGTCCAGCGGCTGGCGGTACAGTTGTTGGTCGCGTTCATTGACGAACACCAGGCTGTCCTGGCCGACGCAAAAGGCGCCGCCGCCGTATTCATAGACCCGGCTGCGGACGCTGAAGCCCGTGGGTGTCAGGCAGCGAGCCTGGCCCTGGTGCCAATGCCAGATCCGGCAGGCACCGTCCTCGGGGCGGTACTCGTTCCAGAACAAGCCGTGGGACGTCAGTTGCAGTTCGGCGAAGTCGACGCCGGCGGCCGTGGCCTGGCTGGCGCTGAAGGGCTCAACCCTTGGCGATGAGGCGTGAGTTTCGTTCATTGCGAAATGCCAGTTGTTCGATGGTCTGGGTGGCGGTTTCGGACTCTTCCCGGGCCTTGAGGATCATCCCGTGGTGCGGCGACTTGCTGCATACCGGGTCGGCATTGCTGGCGTCGCCGGTCAGCATGAACGCCTGGCAGCGGCAGCCACCGAAGTCCTGTTCCTTCTCGTCGCAGGAGCGGCATGGCTCGGGCATCCAGTCGTAGCCGCGAAAGCGGTTGAAGCCGAAGGATTCATACCAGATGTGCTGCATGCTGTGCTCGCGCACATTGGGAAACTGTACCGGCAACTGCCGCGCACCGTGGCAAGGCAGGGCGGTGCCGTCCGGGGTCACGGTCAGGAACAGGCTGCCCCAGCCGTTCATGCAGGCCTTGGGGCGTTCCTCGTAATAGTCCGGAGTGACGAAGATCAGCTTGCACGGGTGGCCCTGGGCCTCCAGCTTGGCGCGGTACTCGTTGGTGACGCGCTCGGCGCGCACCAGCTGCTCGCGGGTCGGCAGCAGGCCAACGCGGTTGAGCTGGGCCCAGCCATAGAACTGGCAGGTGGCCAATTCGACGAAGTCGGCTTCCAGGGCGATGCACAGCTCGATGATGCGGTCGATTCTGTCGATATTGTGCCGATGGGTGACGAAGTTCAGCACCATCGGGTAGCCGTGGGCCTTCACCGCACGGGCCATCTCCAGCTTCTGCGCGAAGGCCTTCTTGGAGCCGGCCAGCAGGTTGTTCACCTGCTCGTCGCTGGCCTGGAAGCTGATCTGGATATGGTCCAGGCCAGCCTTCTTGAAGTCGCTGATCTTCTGCTCGGTGAGGCCGATTCCGGAGGTGATCAGGTTGGTGTAGAACCCCAGCTTGCGCGCCTCGCCGATCAGTTCGGCCAGATCCTGGCGCACCAGCGGTTCGCCGCCGGAAAAGCCCAGCTGCGCGGCGCCCATCTCCCGGGCCTCGCGAAACACCTTGAGCCACTGGGCGGTATCGAGCTCCCTGCCCTGTGCCGCGAAGTCCAGCGGGTTGGAGCAGTACGGGCATTGCAGCGGACAGCGATAGGTCAGCTCGGCCAGCAGCCACAGTGGCAGGCCGATCTCCGGCTTGGCGGGCACGTTGGAGTCAGCCGAGTTCGATCCAGTGCTGGGCACGGGCGACCTCCATGAATTGCTCGATATCGTCACCGAGCTCGGCGACCCCGGGGAACTGTACCTGCAGTTCGCCGATGATCGCCGCCACGTCGCGCTCGCCATCGATCAAGCCGCCGATCAGGGCAGCGCTGTCGTTGAGCTTGATCATGCCCTCGGGGTACAGCAGGACATGGCCCTTTTGCGCCGGCTCGTACTGGAAGCGGTAGCCGGGGCGCCAGCGTGGGGTTTTGCTGCGATCGAAACTCATAAGGTGATCCCTTTGTGCCAGACCCGCTGCTCGGTGACGCTGTGATAAGGCGGGCGGTTCAGTTCATAGGCCATGCTCATGGCGTCGAGCATGCTCCAAAGAATGTCCAGTTTGAACTGGAGAATTTCCAGCATGCGCTCCTGGCCCGCGCGGGTGGTGTAGTGCTGCAAGGTGATGGCCAGGCCGTGCTCCACGTCTCGCCGGGCCTGGCCCAGGCGCGTGCGGAAGTACTGGTAGCCGGCCGGGTCGATCCACGGATAGTGCTGGGGCCAGCTGTCCAGGCGCGACTGGTGGATCTGCGGGGCGAACAGTTCGGTCAGGGAACTGCTGGCGGCTTCCTGCCAACTGGCGCGCCGGGCGAAGTTGACGTAGGCATCCACGGCGAAACGCACCCCCGGCAATACCAGCTCCTGGGAGCGCAACTGGTCCGGGTCCAGGCCCACGGCCTGGCCCAGGCGCAGCCAGGCCTCGATGCCACCGTCCTCGCCTGGCGCGCCGTCATGGTCCAGCAGGCGCTGGATCCACTCGCGGCGTACTTCCCGGTCCGGGCAGTTAGCGAGGATCGCCGCATCCTTCATGGGGATGTTCACCTGGTAGTAGAAGCGGTTGGCGACCCAGCCCTGGATCTGCTCACGGCTGGCCCGGCCTTCGTACATCGCCACGTGGTAGGGGTGATGGATGTGGTAATAGGCGCCCTTGGCGCGCAGGGCCTGTTCGAATTCGGCGGGGGACAGCGGGGTGTCGGTCATCTGGGTTCTCCGGGGCTTGGCCTGGTCGCGGGCGGGCCCGCGGTTGCGCACACGGCCCCAGGGCGCTGGGGCCGAGCTTGTGGGGGATAGGCCCTACAGCTCAATACTCATTCCGTCGTAGGCCACTTCCACCTTTCGGCGTACCAGTTCGGCACGTTCGGCGGAGTCTTCGTCGAGGATCGGGTTGGTGTTGTTGATGTGGATAAGCACCTTGCGCTGGCGTGGCAGCTGCTCCAGCACTTCGAGCATGCCGCCGGGGCCGTTCTGCGCCAGGTGGCCCATCTCCCGGCCGGTGCGGGTGCCGACGCCACGGCGCTGCATCTCGTCGTCTTCCCACAAGGTGCCGTCCACCAGCAGGCAGTCGCTGGCGGCCATGATCTGCAGCAGCGGCGCGTCCACCTTGCCCAGGCCCGGCGCGTAGAACAGTTTGCCGCCAGTGCGCAGGTCCTCGACGATCAGGCCGATGTTGTCGCCCGGGTGCGGGTCGAAGCGATGGGGCGAGTAGGGCGGCGCGGCGCTGCGCAGGGGCAGAGGGGTGAAGCGCAGGTTGGGGCAGGCGGCCACGCTGAAGCTCTGGTCCAGTTCGATGCGGTTCCATTGCAGGCCGCCGTTCCAGTGGCTGAGCATCTTGAACAGCGGGAAACCGGTGCTCAGGTCCTCGTGGACCATGTCGGTGCACCAGACCTGGTGCGGGCAGCCTTCGCGCAGGCTGAGCAGGCCAGTGGTGTGGTCGATCTGGCTGTCCATGAGGATGATGGCGCTGATCCCGGTATCGCGCAGGGCTCGGCCGGGTTGCATGGGGGCAAAGCCCTGCAGTTGGGCGCGAATATCCGGAGAAGCGTTGCACAGCACCCAGTTCACCCCGTCATCGGAGATCGCGATGGACGACTGGGTACGGGCCTGGGCGCGCAGGCTGCCGTCGCGAAATCCCGCGCAGTTCACGCAGTTGCAGTTCCACTGCGGAAAACCGCCGCCGGCGGCGGAACCTAGAATCTGGACAAACATGGGCGCTCCCTGGGCTGTGACTTGAAGATTGTGGACGACTGAAAATGAAAACGCCCCGGACGGGCCGAGGCGTTGCGCTGGATGTTCCGACGAGGTCAGAAATCAGCGGCTGGCGAAGTACATGGTGACTTCGAAGCCGATGCGCAGGTCAGTGTAAGCAGGTTTGGACCAAGTCATGAAAATGCTCCTTTGAGGTGGGTGGGACGGGTGTTGCCTATACATATAGTCCACCTCCGGGCGGAGATGTTCAGATGCTTAGGCGGCTATCTTACTAAATTCCCATAACGGCTTGCCTGCAATTCTAAAGAAAGCTCATTACAGCGCTGGTAACGATCATTTTGCCCCTTGCCAGGGCGAGCCCGGGGCAGGCCCGTTGGCCAGGACCCTCCAGCCTCCGGCGGCTTGCTGCAACTGCCGGGCGGCCTGGATCACCAGCGCGGGCGTCAAGACCTCGATGCTGGCTTGCAATCGTTCCAGGTAGTCCGACGGATGGCCGGCCAACTTCGCCTGCCACAGCAGTTGCGCCGCCTGTTCCAGGGGCAACTCAGAGGCCCGCAACTGCTGGGCCAGGGCTTGGCGCTGGTCGAGCCAGGCCTGGGTATCGAGGGCCTGCAATTGTTCGGGCAAACGCAGGAAGAACTGTTCCAGATGGCCGAGGATTTCGCCCAGGCTGGCGTTCGGCGACTGCACCCCAAACAGCAGGCCGGTGCGGCCATCGAGTTGGCGCACCGCGCTGAACACGCCATAGCCCAGTTGCAGCTCGACCCGCAGACGCTGGTAGAATGGGGTCTGGCAGAGTTGCCCCAGCAGGCGCCAGGCAGCTTCGTCAGCCAGCAGGCTCGATGGGCTTGGGCAGAACAGCAGCAGTGCCTGCTCTACGCTGTCCATGGGCACCGTCTGCCAGGCAGGGCCGGTTCCTGGCTGCGGCGCCTGGCCCAGGTTGGCATCCGCGGTCCCGGGCATTCGTTGCAGGGCCCGGGCGAAGGCGTCCTGTCCGTGGGGCGGCACGCCCAGCGCCAAGCCATCCCAGCGGGCCGTGGCCCATAGCGCTTGCAGGGCGTCGGCGTTCAAGGTCGTACCGCTGTCGGGCAGTGGTTGTTCGGCGAAGGTCTTGAGCAGTTGGCGCAGGGGCATCGGTGGTGTCTCGACGTCTGTCCTGCCTGCTTGCCAGAACTCCGGGGATGGTTGGCCCAGTTGTCGTAGCGCTTGTTGCAGCACCGCCGGCATGGGTTGCTGCAGCCCGCGCAACTGCAGCAGCCAGTCCATGCCGCAGGAGCTGAAGCTCAGTTCTACCCCGGCTTGCCGGGCATCCCCGGCCAGGGCTGCCAGGCTGTGCTGCAAACGCCGGTGCAGGCCGCTCGGCGCGGGACTGGCCAGGCGCCAGCGCAACAACAACTGCCCTGCCTCGGTATCGGTGGGCAAAGCCTGGCTGAAGCTCAGGGCCGGGTTGTCCCGGCGGCCTCGGCTGCGGTCCTGGGCGAAGGTCCGCAGGCCGCGATGCTTGCTGCTCTGGCCGCGAATCAGGCCGGCCTGGGGCTCCTCGACGGCGCCGCGCAAGAACGGGTTGGCGGGCGGCAACTGCCAGTCGCCGCTGAAGTCATCCACAACCTTGGGCTGCAATTGCCGCAGCAGCGCCTTGAGGGCCACGAGTCCGGCGGCGCCCAGCTCCTGGGCGGCGTGCCGGCTGTCCCGACGGGCCAGTTCCAGGGCACTGTCGACTTGCAGCCGGCGTTGTTGCAGCAGGGCGTATTCCTCGCACAACTGCGGCCAGTCGCCCTGGGCGCCGAAGAACCCCAGCCAGTCCAGCACCAGCTGGTGGATTTGTGCTGGCGCCTCGCTGGGCGCGTGGCCCAGGTCCAGCTCCAGGTGCAGCAATGCTTGCCCGGCGAACTCATACCGCGCCTGGGCCTTGAGGCTGCGGGCCAGTGACTGTTGTTGGAGCTTGGCAAGCAATCCGCCGGGTTTACCCGATTGCAGCCAGGTACAGAGGAAGTCCAGCGCCACGCCGGCGCCTGCCGGCAGCCCTTCAAGGGCGAACAGCAGGTCCAGGCGTTGGCCGTCGAACCGTTGATAGTTGTTGGCGTTGCTGGCCAGCAGTGGCACTGGTGCTATTTGTTGCTGGCGCGGGCCAGTAGGCAGGACCGCGCCGTAGCGTTCGGCCAGGGCCCGGAGTTCGGCCAGGGGTTGTGGTCCGGCCAGACTCAGGGTCATCTGCCCAGCCTGGTAGAAATCGCGGTGGAACTGCCACAGGCCCTGCTGGAAGGCCGGGTTGGCCAGGTTCAGGCTATAGCGGTTGCCGGCATGGAAGGCCCGCAGCGGATGGGTCGCGGACAGGCCGTCGCACAAGGCGAACTGGCGTTGGGCGTTGGCGTCCCGGGACCAGGCGAGGAATTCCGCATGCAGCACTTCGCGTTCCCGGCGCTGCTCGGCGAGGCCTAGGCGGGGCTGGGCGAGCATGTCGCACAAGCGCTCCAGGCCGCCGGCGAAGGCGTTGATTGGCAATTCGAAAAAGAACTCGGTGTTGCGCTCGCCTGTGCTGGCGTTCAGTTGTCCGCCCTGGGCGCGAACGTAGGCCATCAACCCCTGCTCGGCAGGAAACCGCTCGGTGCCGAGAAACAGCAGGTGTTCCAGGAAGTGCGCCAGGCCCGGCCAGGCCTGTGGTACGTCATGGCTGCCAGCAGCGACCTGCAGCGCCGCGGCGCAGCGTTTCAGGTGGGGAGCATGGCGCAGGGAGACCTGCAGGCCGTTGGCCAGGGTTTCCAGGTGGGGCAGGGGGTGGTTCGGCGCAGGCATGGGCACATCCAGGACAGAGAGGCGCCCATGCTAGCGGATATCCCCGGATCAGCGCTTGCCCAGCGCTGCGTAAAGTTCGGGGCGACGATCGGCCAGGTAGCGATTCAGGGTCCGGGATTCGTTCATCAAGTCGCGGTCCAGGGTGCCGATGATCAAGGTCTCGTCCAGCCCGGCCAGGGCGATCCGGCTGCCATCCGGAGCGGCGATGCTGCTCTGGCCGCAATAGCGGATCTGTTCCTCGCGGCCGCAGTAGTTGGCGTAGGCCACGTAGCATTGGTTCTCGAAGGCTCGGGCACGAATGGTCACGTCGGCGACGAAGTCGTAGGGAATCATGTTCGCCGTCGGCACCAGGATCAGCTCGGCGCCCGCCAGGGCCAGGCGCCGGGCATTCTCCGGGAACTCGATGTCGTAGCAGATCAGGAAGCCGAGCTTCCAGCCGTTGAGCTCCACGAGGGGGAAGTCGTCTGCGCCGGCGCTGAACATCGAGTGGTCCAGGTCACCGAACAGATGGGTCTTGCGGTAATTGCACAGGCGCTGGCCGTTGGCGTCGATCAACTGCACGGCGTTGTAGATCCGGCCGTCGGCGTCACGCTCCGGATAGCCGTAGAGAATCGCCATGCCGGCGGCCTGGGCGATGGCGGCGATCCGTTGGGCGGCAGGGCCATCCTGGGCCTCGGCCAGGGCGCCGACGGCCTCGGGACCGATGTTGTAGCCGCTGAGGAACATCTCCGGCAGCACCAGCAGATCGGCCTCGGTGGCCTGCATGACCACCTGGTGCAGGCGTTGCAGGTTGCCGGCCACATCCAGCGGCAGTGGTGGGCACTGATACAAGGCGACGCGCATGTTCTTCACTCCTCTGACTTGCGATAGCGGCTATCTTCGCCGCTACCGCAGACTCGGGCCAGGTCCGGATGGTGCCTTTGCAGGGGCCGGCCTGGCCCGGTATGGCTCAGTCGGCCAGGGCAATAGGGCCGATCTGGTTGAACACATCGCCCGGTCCCGGATTCTCCGGATGAGAGGCGCCGCCGAAGTGCTTCATGATGCCCCACACGGCGTTGAGCGAAGTCTGCACCGCACCCTCGACCCAGGCCGGGGTCCAGGAGACGTCGTCGCCGGCGATGAAGATGCCGCGCTGTTCGGCCGGCATGTCGTCCTGCATGAAGTGCGCATACATCCGCTGGTTGTAGCGGTAGTGGCCCGGCAGCGCGCCCTTGAAGGCGCCGAGGAAGTGCGGGTCGGCCTCCCAGGAGACGGTGATCGGGTTGCCGATGACGTGGCCGGCGATGTCGACCTTCGGGTAGACCTTCTTCAATGCGTCCAGCGCAAGCTGCACGCGCTTTTCCACTGGGTGCGGCAGCATCTTCATGGCATCGCTCATCCAGGAGTAGGACAGGCAGATCACCCCGGGCTTGTCGTCGCCGTTGTCGAACAGGTAGGTGCCGCGAGTCAGGCGGTCGGTGAGGGTCATGCTCATCACGTCGCGGCCGGTCTGCGGGTCCTTGTCCTTCCAGAATGGCCGGTCGACCATGACGAACGTCTTCGACGATTGCATGTAGCGGGTGCGGTCCAGGGCCATCCACATCTTCTGCGAGAACAGCGCTTCCTCGCACTCGATCTGGGTGGTCAGCAGCCAGGTCTGGCAAGTGGCCAACACCGCCGCGTAGTGGCGGGTATCGCCCCAGTAGTCGGTGACGGCGAAGGTGCCATCGGCGGCGCGGGCGATCTTCTTCACACCGGGACGCGGTGCGCCGTTGTGCAGCTTGGCCAGGGAGGTGCCGGCCGGCCAGTGGGCGCATTTTTCCGGAACGTGGCTCCAGATGCCGCGAGGCACTTGCTCGACGCCGCCCACCACCAAATGCTGGTGGTCGTCGCAGTTGGTCATCACCACGCGGAAGATTTCCAGCATGGAGTTGGGGAAGTCCGAGTCCCAGCCACCGGTGCCGAAGCCCACTTGGCCGAAGATCTCGCGGTGGCGGTAGGACAGCTGCGAGAACGCCTTGGAGGTGGCGACGAAGTCATAGAAGGTGCGGTCGTCCCATTTGGGTACCAGCTCGTCCCACAGGGCCTTGAGCTTGAGCGTATCGCGCTCGCGGATGGCGTCCTGGATCTGTGAGAAGCGTGCGCCGTCTTCCAGGGCGTCGGCCCAGGCCCGGGCCACTTCGCGGAAGATCTCCGGCAGGTCGTCCATCTTCTCGGCGTAGTGGCTAGTGCCTTCCAGGTCGACCACGGTGCTGCCCGAGGCTGGCGTCAGCGGGTTGGGGAAGGGGCGGGTTTCCAGGCCGAGCTTGTCGACGTAGTGGTAGAAGGCGGTGCTGGACACCGGGAAGCGCATGCCACCCAGCTCGGCGATGATGCCGTCGGCGCCTTCGAAGGTTTCCGAACGCAGGCGGCCGCCCATTTTCGATGCTTCGTAGACCACCGGCTTGAGGCCCATCTTCATCAATTCATAGGCTGCAACCAGCCCGGAGATGCCGGCGCCGACGATCGCCACTTCGGCGCCGTGCTGGGCCTTTGGAATGCTGCCCAGGCCGGCGGGATGCTCGATCCAGTCATCGAAGGCGAAAGGGAAGTCCGGGCCGAAGATGGTGATCGGTTTCTTGCCGTCTGCAGGATGGCGATTGTTCTTGTTCATGGCTGACCTTGGCGGGCGGCTCAGCGGAATGCTGAGTATAGGAAAAGATGGCAGCCATTCTAGAGAGGGGGAAACTCGTAAATAAGACGCAAACTGTCGTCGTTATGCATTGTTATTTTTCAATATGACGAAATATGTGTTCAGAGTGACGAACTGCTTGTCACAGTGCGTGCCCGCGATCGATCTTGCTGCTGAGGATGATCGAGGTGGTGGTCTTTTCCACGCCATCGATGCTGCCGATCTGGTCCAGCAACTGGTCCAGTTGCTCCGGGGATTCGGTGCGCAGCCAGGCCACGTAGTCGAATTCGCCACTGACCGCGCACAGCTGCTGGACCTGGGCCATGCCGCTCAGGCGACGCAAGACTTCCTTGCCGGAGCGTGGCTGGACCTTGATGCCGACATAGGCTTGCAGCCCGCCATCGACCACCCGCTGGCCCAGGCGCACGCCGTAGCCGGTGATCACCCGGGTCTTCTCCAGGCGTGCCAGGCGCGAGGTCACGGTGGTGCGGGCGATGCCCAATTGCCGCGCCAGCATGGCCACGCTTTCACGTGCGTTGATCTGCAAGGCGGCGATCAGCTGGCGGTCGACTTCGTCGAGAACGGGAGGGCGGCTATCGGACAAGATGGGCTCCAGCGCGGTGGTCGGGGAGCGCACATGTTAGCGTCTCCCACGGTCCGCCGCTCGCTGCCCGGACTGGGTCCTGGGCGGCGTGGGCTCAGGCGGGAATGACCTGGGCGAAGGCGTGGCGAAAGCGCTGCATGTCCTGTTCGTCGCCGATGCTGACCCGTGCCCAGTTCGGCCAGCTGTCCCAGACCCGGCCGATCTTTACCTGGCGTGCCGCCAGGGCATCCACCACTTCCTGGGCCGGACGCCGGACATCGACCATGAAGCAGTTGGCCTGGGAGGCGGTGCAGTTGAATCCGCGTTGCTGCAGCCAGGCGATGGTTTGGTCGCGCAGTTGCTGGTTGTGCCGCTTGCGCTCGCCCAGCAGCTTTGGGTCTTCCAGGCTGGCCAGCCCTCCCAGCAAGGTCGATGCCGCCGGTACGTTGTAGCCGCCGTAGGTTTCCAGGCGCTCGAGCAGCGCCGGCTGGCCCACAGCTAGCCCCAAGCGAGCCCCGGCCATGCCGTAGATCTTGGAGAAGGTGCGCAGCACCAGCAGTTGCGGGTGTTCCTTGACCAGCGGGATGCAGGTGCTGGCCGTGGAGAAGTCGATGTAGGCCTCGTCGATCAGCATGACCGTGCCCTTGGGCAGGCGCGCCAGGGCCTGTTCGATGGCCTTGCGTGGCGTCAGGGTGCCGGTGGGGTTGTTGGGGTTGCACAGGTAGAGCAGGCCCGGCGCCGGGTCGACGGCGAGCATCGCCTGCAGATCGTGGGCGTGGTTGGCGTCCAGCGGTACCTCATGCACCTTGGCCTGGCATCCCTCGGCAGCTTCCCTGGGAGCCTCGTAGGAGGGGGTGGCCATGACCAGGCTGGCGTCCTGGGTGAAAGCCATGACCGCATGCTGCAATGCTGCCTTGGAGCCGCAGAAGCTCTGCACATGATCCCCGGGAATGCCCTGCTGGAGGGCGAACAGCGCGTTGAGCCGGTACTGGATCTTGTAGGGATAGCGACCGCTGATGGCGATGCCTTGCTGCATGGCCTGGCGGCTGGCGGGAGAGGGGCCCCAGGGGCTCTCGTTGAAGTTGATCAGGACATCGCCGGAAGGCGATTGGAGGGGCGGTGCGGCGGGCTCGGCGGCCCGGCTCCATCCTGGTAGTCCAAGCAACGGCAAGGCGGAGGCGAGTCCCACCAGTGATCGGCGCGTAATCTCAACCATCGATAGATCCCTTTCTTATCGTGAAAGACAACAGGGTGTCTTTTGTCCTGGTTGGACATCGATATGACGGCGGGAAAACAGCGGGATTTAAGCTGGCGATTCGATGGCTCGGGTATGGAGCTGGTCCGCAGGCATAAAAAAACCGCGCAATGCGCGGTTTTCATGCTTGGTGGGCCCACACGGACTTGAACCGTGGACCAAAGGATTATGAGTCCTCTGCTCTAACCAACTGAGCTATAGGCCCTCAGTAGGCGGCGGATTATAACGATGGTTTCTCGGCTGTGCTATCCGAAAAACCGGAAACGCGGATCTGCAGGAAGCGCGTGCAGAACTCTTCGGCTTCCAGCGGCAGGCTGACGATGTAGCCCTGGATCTGTTCACAGCCTTCCAGGGCGAGGAAGGCTTGCTGTTCCTGGTTCTCCACACCTTCGGCGATCACCGTGAATTGCATGCTGCGACCCAGGGCGATGATGGCGCGCACGATCGCCACGTCGTGGGGGTCGTCCGGCAGGCCGCGGACGAACGACTGGTCGATCTTGAGGAAGTCCAGCGGCAGGCGCTTGAGGTAGCTCAGGGATGAATAGCCGGTGCCGAAGTCGTCGATGGCCAGTTGCACGCCCAGGCGCTTGAGTTGGTGCAGGACCTCCAGTGCCTCTTCGGCCTGGCTCATGATGAAGTTTTCGGTGATCTCCAATTGCAGCAGCCCGGGTTGCAGGTCGTGGTCGCGCAGCAACTGTTCGATGCGGTCCAGCAGGCCGGGTTGGCGCAGTTGGGCGCCGGCCAGGTTGACCGACAGTGGGCCGAAGCTTTCATAGTGCTGGTTCCAGTGTTGAAGATGCAGGCAGGCCTGTTCCAGCACCCAGTCGCCAATCGGCAGGATCAAGCCGTTTTCCTCGGCCAGCGGGATGAAGTGTTCGGGCGCAACTTCGCCGAAGTTCGGGTTGCGCCAGCGAATCAGGGCTTCGGCGCCGACCAGCTCATGGTTGCCGAGGCTGATCTTGGGTTGGAAGTACAGGGTCAGTTCGTTGCGTTCGATGGCGCGTCGCAGTTCATGTTCCAGGGCCACGCGCTCGCTGGCCTGGGCGGTCAGTTCGCGGGTGTAGCGTTCCACGCGGTTACGTCCCTTGGCCTTGGAGCGGTACATGGCGGCATCGGCGTTCTTGATCAAGGTGGCGACGTCGCAGCCGTCCTTGGGGTACAGGCTGGTACCGATGCTGGCGCTGATGAAGAACTCGTGTTCGCCGGCCTGGAATGGCGCGGTGAAGCAGTTCAACAGCTTGCTGGCGATGTAGTCGGCGTCGCTGGGCTGGTGCAGGCCGGGGAGCAGGATGATGAATTCGTCCCCGCCCAGGCGGGCCACGGTATCGATGTCGCGCAGTTGCTCCTTGAGCCGCACGGCGATGCCCTTGAGCAGCAGGTCGCCCACCGGGTGGCCGAGGCTGTCGTTGATGTGCTTGAAGCGATCCAGGTCGAGGAACAGCACCGCGCCCTGGCCGCCGCTGTCCTGCTGGTTATCGAGCGCCGCCAGCAGCCGGCTTTCGAACAGGGTGCGATTGGGCAGGCCAGTCAGCGGATCGTGGTGGGCCTGGTAGTCGAGCCTTGCCTGGGCGTGCTTGAGGCTGGAGATGTCGGCGAACACCGCGACGAAGTGGGTGGTCTGGTGTTCCTGGTTGCGTACCGCGTTGATCGTCAGCCAGTTGGGGTACAGCTCACCGTTCTTGCGGCGGTTGGATATCTCGCCCTGCCAGTGCCCTTCCAGGGTCAGCTGGTGCCACATCGCCGCGTAGAAGGCGCTGTCGTGCAACCCCGAGGCCAGCAGGCGCGGGGTGTGGCCAAGGGCTTCGCTCTCGCTGTAGCCGGTGATCTCGCTGAAGGCGCGGTTGACCGCGCTGATGCGCTGCTGGGTGTCGGTGATCATCACGCCTTCGGCGGTGCTCTCGAAGACCGTGGCGGCCTGTTGCAGCTTTTCCTGCATCAGGTGGCGGTCGGTGATGTCCCGGGCGATGGTCAGCATGCAGTCGTCTTCGCCGATGGGCAGGGGGCGGCTGGAGACTTCGCAAAGCCGTACCTGGCCATCGCTGCGGCGGATATGGCAGGTGAAGTCTCGGACGAATCCGTCCCGTTGCAATAGATCGAGCAACTGCTTGCGTTCGTTGAGGTTGACCCAGATTCCCAGGTCAAGGGTCGAGCGATCCAGGGACATGGCGCTGTTGAAACCGGTGATGCGGCTGAAACCCTCGTTGACCTCCAGCAGCAGGCCATCGCGTTGTCGGCTCAGTAGCAGGCCGTCCGGGGAGGCGTGGAAGGCCTTGGCGAACTTTTCCTCGGAGGTCTGCAGCCGTTGCTGGGTTTCCTTGAGCGGGCTGATGTCGCGCACTACCACGACCAGTGCCGGGGTGGTGTCGAGGTCGAAGGGCTCGGCGGAGATCAGCCCGGTGAACAACTGGCCGTTGTGCCGCCGGAAGGGCATCTCCAGGTTGCGGATGCTACCGGCCTGCAAGCGCTGCAGCAGGCTGGGACCGACCCCGGGGATGCCCCATATGTTCAGTTGCGTGGCGGTCTGGCCTATCACTTGCGCGGCGCTCAGGCCGATCTGTTCCTCGAAGGCCTTGTTCACCTCCAGCAGGCAGCCGTCCGACAAGCGGGCGATCACCAGGAGGTCGGGGCATTGCTGGAACACCGAGGCGAATTTCTGTTCGGATAGGCGCAGGGCTTCCTCGGTGTGCTTGGCCTCGCTGATGTCGATCATCAGGCCGCGCATCACCGGTTCGTGGCCGTGCTCGATCAGGCTGACGATATCCCGGACCCAGAGGCAGCGGCCATCGGCGGCGATCACCCGGTAGTCGAGGCTGTGGTCGCGTCCGGCCTCGAGTTCGTGATCGCAGAACGCCTGGGCGCGAGTCAGGTCGGCGGGGTGGATGATGTTGCGCCAGAAGCCGGGAACCAGCCAGTGGGCCAGGGGATAGCCCAGCAGCGGCTCGGCATGGGGTGAGACATAGCTGTAGGTGAAATCGCTGACGCGGGCCTCCCAGGCGATGGCCGAGAGGCTCTCCACCAGGCTGCGGTAGTGGTATTCGCTGCTGCGCAGTTCCTGCTCCAGGGCTACCCGGCGGGAGATTTCCGAGCTCAGGCGGCGGTTTATGCGGATTACCACGGCCAGTACTGTGACCAACAGCAGCAGCCCCGGCAGGCCATAGACCAGCACATCTCGCCAGAATGTGCGGTGGTCGAGCACGCTGCCGACCCAGCGCTGCTGGATAGTGCTGATTTCGTCCGGGCTGAGATCGGCGAGGACCTTGTCGAGAATGCCTACCAGGATGATCTTGCTCTCTTTCGGCACGGCCATGGCCAGTTGATAGCGGTAAGGGGTCTCACCGCTGACGTAGAGGCCCTCGAGCTTGAGCTGGCGCAGGCTCCAGACGCTGGAAGCCAGGTCACCCACCACCGCATCCACCTTATCGGTGGCCAGCGCTTGCAGGGTCGAGCTGACGTTGGGCAGGGCCACCAGGTTCAGGTCAGGGTGATGGGAGCGCAGCAGCTCGTGGGGCGCGTAGTTCTCCACCACGGCCACTTTGAGGCCGTACAAGTCTTCGAGATTGCGGGGCTGGGCGCCGCCCTTGTGGGCCAGGATCACGATGGGGAAGTCCAGGTAGGGCCGGGTGAAGGCCATGTAGCTTTGGCGTTCGGGGGTCGACATGATCCCGGGCAGCAGGTCCAGCTTGCCTTGCCGGGCATCTTCCAGCACGGCGGTCCAGCTGGCCGGTTCCACGGGCTTGAGGCTGATGGAGAGGCGTTCCTGGATCAGCTGGATATAGTCCGCTGCCAGGCCCTGGTAGCGACCTTCCTCGTCCCGATACTCGAAAGGTGGCCAGGAGGCATCCACGCCCAAGCGCAGTTCCGGGTGGGACTTGAGCCAGCTACGTTCTTCATCGGTAAGAGTTAGCGCGCCAGCCGTTGCGGTCCAGGTAAGCAACGCCAGCAGAAGCATGGCCGACAGTCTGGGCATAACCGTCTCGTTGTGGGGGAACGGGAGAATGCTTCGAGTGTAGACGGGGTATCGGCGCAGGGAGGCTACAGAAAGCAAAACCCCCAGCAGGGCTGGGGGTCTTGGTGTTACTCGTCGAGGAAGGAGCGCAGATGCTCGCTTCGCGTCGGGTGGCGCAGCTTGCGCAGTGCCTTGGCTTCGATCTGACGGATCCGCTCGCGGGTCACGTCGAACTGCTTGCCGACTTCCTCGAGGGTATGGTCGGTGTTCATATCGATGCCGAAACGCATGCGCAGCACCTTGGCTTCGCGGGCGGTGAGACCGGAAAGCACGTCGCGGGTGGCTTCCTTCAGGCTCTCGACGGTGGCCACGTCGATCGGGGACTGCATGGTCGAGTCCTCGATGAAGTCGCCCAGATGGGAGTCTTCATCGTCGCCGATCGGGGTTTCCATGGAGATCGGCTCCTTGGCGATCTTCAATACCTTGCGGATCTTGTCCTCAGGCATTTCCATGCGTTCACCCAGCTCTTCCGGAGTCGGTTCGCGACCCATTTCCTGCAGCATCTGCCGGGAAATACGGTTGAGCTTGTTGATCGTCTCGATCATGTGCACCGGAATACGGATGGTGCGGGCCTGGTCGGCAATCGAGCGGGTGATCGCCTGGCGAATCCACCAGGTGGCGTAGGTCGAGAACTTGTAGCCACGACGGTACTCGAACTTGTCCACCGCTTTCATCAAGCCGATGTTGCCTTCCTGGATCAGGTCGAGGAATTGCAGGCCACGGTTGGTGTACTTCTTGGCGATGGAGATCACCAGACGCAGGTTGGCTTCAACCATCTCTTTCTTCGCGCGACGGGCCTTGGCCTCGCCGATCGACATGCGACGGTTGATTTCCTTGATCTCGAGGATCTTCAGGCCGGTCTCGGCTTCCAGGGCGGTCAGCTTCTGCTGGCAACGGACGATATCCGGCTGCAGGCGAGCGATGGCCTCGGCGTACTTGCTCTTGCCTTTGGCCAGGGCGTCGGTCCAGCTTTCGTCCACTTCGTTGCCCGGGAACTGGCGCAGGAAGTCGGCACGCGGCATGCGAGCGTCACGCACGCACAGTTGCATGATGGCGCGTTCTTGCTGACGCAGGCGATCCAGGGCGCTGCGTACACGCTCGACCAGGGCCTCGAATTGCTTGGGCACCAGTTTGATCGGCATGAACAGCTCGGCCAGGGCGAGCATCTCGGCGATAGCCTGCTTGTTCTCGCGGCCGTGCTTTTTCAGCGCCTTGCGGGTGACTTCCAGCTGGTCGGCCACGGCGCCGAAGCGCTGGGCTGCGACGACCGGATCAGGACCGCTTTCGGCTTCTTCCTCGTCATCGGAGGCTTCACCGTCTTCGTCTTCGCTGTCGTCGTCTTCTTTTGCCGACTTGGTGTCGACAGGCGGCGGTACCTCGGCGGCAGGCGGCGTGATGCCGTCGTCCGGGTCGATATAACCGCTGAGAACGTCAGACAGGCGGCCACCTTCGGTGGTGACGCGAGTGTATTCGGAGAGGATGTGATCAACCGTGCCAGGGAAGTGCGCGATGGCGCCCATCACTTCACGGATACCCTCTTCGATACGCTTGGCGATTTCGATTTCGCCTTCGCGAGTGAGTAGCTCTACGGTGCCCATTTCGCGCATGTACATGCGCACCGGGTCGGTAGTGCGACCGATGTCGGTTTCCACAGCCGCCAACGCTGCGGCGGCTTCTTCAGCTGCTGCTTCGTCGGTATCGGCTTCGGCCAACAAAAGGGCATCCGCATCCGGAGCACTCTCGAATACGTTGATCCCCATGTCGTTGATCATGCGGATGATGTCTTCCACCTGTTCCGGATCTGAAATATCCTCCGGCAGGTGGTCGTTGACCTCCGCGTAAGTCAGGTAACCCTGCTCACGTCCACGGCTGATCAACTCTTTGAGGCGAGACTGCTGTTGCGCTTTTCCGGACATAACACCCTATCCACTGAAGGTCTTGGCGGGCAAAAAACAAGCCGAGGATTATACCCGAGCTATGACCTCACGCGCCAGTTGAGGTCGGGTTTGATGCGGGAACATTGCGTCTTAGAAGCTCCACCAGCTGTTTTTTCTCTTCACTGCTGAGCTCGCTTTGACGCGATTTCCTGAGAAGTTGTTCTAAAACACGCTCGCGTTGGCGGGCGGACAAGCTATTAATGGTGTCGAAAAACTGTTGTTCAAGGTTATCTCCGTCGATCAACCACTCTTTTTCCGCCAGGGCGGTGAGCAGGTTTCCCTGCTGGGTGCCGTGCCAGCGCGCCATCAACTGATGAATAGAGCGTAGCTTAGGATTTTTCTGCACGGCTTCGATCAGGGCCACCAGCAACTGGGTGTTGGTGTTGTCGTCATCGGCAAAGTGCCCGGCATCTTCAACTTTTTCTGCCAGTTGCGGGTGATGCAACAGGGTCCGCAGTGCGGCCAGGGTTGGCGGCTCCACCGCTGCGGGAACGCGCGGGGCCCGTGGCTGGTCGCGGTCTCGCCTGCCCTTGCCGTTCTTGTCCCACGGCTTGTTTTCCCATTTCTTGCCGCCACCGTTCTTCTTCGGCGCCCACTCCTGCTGGGGAGCATAGGCTTCCTGCTGAGGTTCATGGTGGTAGTCGGCGTAGTCCGGCATGCCGTCGTAGTCGATGCCTGCGTCGTAGGTCGGCGTGGCTTCCGGCATGGGGTTGTGCGCCAGCTGGTTGACCGTTTCATTGGTCAGGCCGGTGATTTCGGTGAGGCGCTGGCGCATCAGGATCCGCAGGTTGGCGCCGGGGATCTTCTCGATCAGCGGGGCGGCCAGCGTCGCCAGGTGGGCCTTGCCTTCCAGCGAGCGCGGATCTGCTTCCTCGATCAATTGCTGGAAGAAGTAGTCGGCCAGCGGCTGGGCGTGCTGGTTGATCCGGGCCTGGAAGGCATCGGTGCCTTCCGAGCGGACCAGGGTATCCGGGTCTTCTCCCTCGGGCAGGAACAGGAAGCGTGCACGGCGCCCGTCCTGCAGCGAGCCCAGGGCTGACTCCAGCGCGCGCCAGGCGGCCTTGCGACCGGCCTGGTCGCCGTCGAAGCAGAACAGCACGCTGGGCACTATGCGGAACAGGCGCTTGAGGTGTTCTTCGCTGGTGGCGGTGCCCAGGGTCGCGACCGCGTTGCGCAGGCCTTGCTGGGCCAGCGCGATCACGTCCATGTAGCCCTCGACGACGATGATTTCCTCGAGGTTGCGATTGTTCTTGCGTGCTTCGAACAGGCCGTAGAGCTCTTGTCCCTTGTGGAACACTGGGGTTTCCGGGGAGTTCAGGTACTTGGGCTTGTCGTCGCCCAGGACCCGGCCGCCGAAGGCGATGATCCGACCGCGGGTATCGCGGATGGGGAACATCACCCGGTCGCGAAAGCGGTCGTAGCGCTTGCCGGTCTCGGCATTCTCGATCAGCAGGCCGGCGTCGATCATGGCCTTTTGTTGCAGCGTATCGCTGCTCAGGTGCTTGAACAGGTTGTCCCAGCCGGGCGGGGCGAACCCCAGGCCGAAGTCCCGGGCGATTTCGCCGGTGAGGCCGCGTCCCTTGAGGTAGTCCACGGCCGCCTTGCGCGCGGGATGGCTCTTGAGGGCCTGGCGGTAGTAGTCGGCCGCTGCGGTGAGCAACGGGTACAGCGGTGAGTCGGTAGGCTGGCGGGGCTTGCGCTGGCCGCGCCCGCTTTCTTCGCGGGGGATCTCCATGCCTGCGGCTTTCGCCAGTTCCTCGACGGCCTGGGGGAAGTCCAGGTTGTCGTGGTCCATGATGAAGCCGAGGGCGTTGCCGCCGGCGCCGCAGCCGAAGCAGTAGTAGAACTGCTTGTCGGGGCTGACGCTGAACGAAGGGGTCTTTTCCTTGTGGAACGGGCAGCAGGCGGTGTAGTTCTTGCCGGCTTTCTTGATCTGCAGGCGCGAGCTGACGACATCGACGATGTCGGTGCGGTTCAGGAGGTCGTCGATGAAACTCTGGGGAATGAGCCCGGCCATGGCGTTCTCGTCATCACTGCGCGGAAAAATAGCCCTGGCGATGCAGTCGAGGGATCAGGGGCGGCAAGGCATGAGGAATGCACGGCTCGACCCGGGATTTCGGCGTGATCGCAGTCAGGAAGTGTATCTGCCGAGCGTCCACTGACGTTAATCGTAATCAGTATTCGACTATCTGGAGGTGTTGCGCCGAGTCCGGCAGCGGCCACCGGGCGAGCATCGAGGAGGGCGCCTTGGGCTGGGTATCTGCAGGAATCATTAAAAGGTGTGCTCGTCAGTAGCCTTGGAAGGCTCGTCAGAAGAGACGTGCACCGCTGGCATTAGCCAGGTCTGACGTGGTGAAGCAGATTTGTCTTGGTCGCCAGGGCGACTTCGACGATGAAGCATCAAGCGTGATCCGCAAATGCCATTAGCCCGGCGAGAGGCCGGGCTTGGCAGAAGCTTGCAGCGAACGTCTGTGTATTAGTACAGGCGTACGGCGCGGCGCTGTTCGCGCTGAACTTTCTTGGCGTGACGCTTAACAGCAGCAGCTGCTTTGCGCTTACGCTCGGAAGTCGGCTTCTCATAAAATTCGCGGCTACGAACTTCAGCCAGAACACCGGCTTTTTCGCAGGAGCGCTTGAAACGACGCAGAGCTACGTCGAAGGGTTCGTTCTCTTTAACTTTGACGGCTGGCATCCAGAGCTACCTTCATTCATTACCGGGGTCAACGTTCTCGTCGCAATAAAATCGCGGCTGAGATCGTCGGTTTTTAAGGGTTGCGGATGTTAACCCCTCGCCGCCAGGAATGCAAAGCCTCTGATCGAAAACCGCTGGTCGGGCGAGGGAGTGGCGACTATCATGCGCGCCTTCGAATTCAGCCTCTGCAAGGCGCAAACCCATGCTAGTACTGGGATTAGAAACTTCCTGCGACGAAACCGGCGTCGCGCTCTACGACAGCGAGCGGGGCCTGCTGGCCGACGCGCTGTTCAGCCAGATCGACCTGCATCGCGTCTATGGTGGCGTGGTGCCTGAGCTGGCCTCCCGTGACCACGTCAAGCGCATGCTGCCGTTGATCCGCCAGGTTCTGGCGCAGGCCGACTGCGTGCCCACCGAGATCGACGCCATTGCCTACACCGCTGGCCCAGGCCTGGTGGGGGCGCTGCTGGTGGGTGCTTCCTGCGCCCAGGCGCTGGCCTTCGCCTGGGGCATTCCGGCCCTGGGTGTGCATCATATGGAAGGGCACCTGCTGGCGCCAATGCTGGAAGCCCAGCCGCCGCAGTTTCCGTTCGTCGCCTTGTTGGTATCCGGTGGTCATACCCAGCTGGTCCGGGTCGACGGCATCGGCAAATACGAGCTGTTGGGCGAGAGCCTGGATGACGCCGCCGGAGAAGCTTTCGACAAGACAGCCAAGCTGATCGGCCTGAACTATCCGGGCGGTCCGGAAATCGCCCGCCTGGCCACCCAGGGTGTGCCGGGGCGCTTCGTCTTCCCACGGCCCATGACCGATCGTCCTGGCCTGGAATTCAGCTTCAGCGGCCTCAAGACCTTTGCCCTGAACACCTGGCAGCAGTGCGTCAGCGCTGGGGACGACGGCGAGCAAACCCGTTGCGACATCTCCCTCGCGTTCCAGCAAGCGGTGGTGGACACTCTGACCATCAAGTGCAAGCGCGCCCTGAAGCAGACCGGCCTCAAGAGCCTGGTGATCGCCGGGGGCGTGAGCGCCAACAAGGCGCTGCGGGCTTCCCTGGAGAATATGCTTGGCGAGATGAAGGGTAACGTGTTCTACGCACGCCCCGAATTCTGTACCGACAACGGCGCGATGATCGCCTTCGCTGGTTGCCAACGGCTGCAGGCCGGGCAACAGGAAGGCCTGGCGATCACTGTGCAGGCGCGTTGGCCGATGGAGCAGTTGTCGGCCATCTGATGTCGCTGCGCCAGGTGGCAAGCTGAAGGTTTTTCACCTGCGGGATTCAAAAATGCCGTTCGCGCCCGGCGAACAGGTCGCGTAAATTGCCGCGGTGGCGCCAGACGATCAGCAGCGTGAGCACGCTCATCGGCAACAGCGCCTCGGGCTCCTGCCAGGCCAGCAGCGGCAGGCTCAGGGGCGTGGCGATGAGCGCCGCCAGCGAGCTGGTGCGGGTGAGGTAGAAGGTCAGGACCCAGGCGGCGATGGCGACCAGGGCTGCGGGTGGATACAGCCCCAGCAGCATGCCGGCGGCGGTGGCGACGCCCTTGCCGCCGCGAAAACGGAAATACAGCGGGAACAGGTGGCCGAGCACGGCATAGAGTCCGATCCAAGCCTGTTGCTGCAACGAAAGCCCTGCGAGGCTGGCGATCAGCACAGGCACCAGGCCTTTGCACAGATCCCCCAGCAGGGTCAGGATGGCGAGCTTCTTGCCGGCCAGGCGCAGCATGTTGGTGGCGCCGGCATTGCCGGAACCGCTCATGCGCGGGTCGGGATTGCCCGTGAGGCGGCTGAGCAGGATGGCGAAGGACAGAGAGCCGAGCAGGTAGGCGAGAATCGCCAGTAACCAAAACATGCTAACTATTCCGGGCGAGGACGCCCTGATTCTAACGGGGCATTGCGCCCTTGTCGTGCTGCGGAGAAGAGTGCTTGGACAGAGTGTTTATCGAAGGACTGGAAGTGGACACCGTGATTGGCGCCTATGACTGGGAGCGGGGGATCCGCCAGTGCCTGCGTCTTGATCTGAGCTTTGCCTGGGACAACCGCTCGGCCGCAGCAGGGGATGACCTGACCCTGGCGCTGGATTACGCCAGCGTTTCGACAAGGATCCAGGCGTTTGCCGAGCAGGCCCAATACCAGTTGGTGGAGACCTTTGCCGAGCGTCTCGCCGAGGTGTTGATGAGCGAGTTCAACATTCCCTGGCTGCGCTTGAAGCTGACCAAGCCAGGCGCTGTCCCGGCTGCCAAGGGCGTGGGCGTGGAGATCGAGCGCGGATGTCGCTGACTCAGGTATTCCTAGGGCTTGGTAGCAATATCGAGCGTGAAACCCATTTGCGTGCCGGGCTCGATGCACTGGCCGGGTTCCTGGTGGACATGCGCTGTTCAGCGGTGTTCGAAAGCCAGGCGGTGGGCATCAAGAGCGGCCCGTTCTTCAATTTGGTGGTGTCGGCCTTCACCGACCTGCCCTTGATCGAACTCGATCGGCGGCTCAAGTTCATCGAGGCGGACAACGGCCGCTATGCACCGGACCGCAAGGGCCTGCCGCTGGATATCGACGTGCTGCTGTACGGCGACCTGACCGGCAACTTCGATGGCCTGGTATTGCCTCGCGCAGAAATCCTGAAGAATGCCTTCGTGCTGTGGCCGTTGTCGCTGATGGCTCCAGAACGTGTTCATCCATTGGCCGGCAAGAGCCTGGCGGAACTCTGGCGGCAAGCGCAGATAGACCAGGTGCTGGCGCCCGTGCCCTTCGAATGGCGCGGCCAGCAACTGACCCCCCCCGATCTGTAAGGTCCCCTTGACCGGCGGGCAAGGCACAAGACCTCGCCCGCAGGCTTTCAAGCAGCGTGCTGTTCCTTGTAGGCCTTGATCGCTTTCAGGCGTGCAAGGCGCAAGGCCTCGCCCAGTTCCGGCCCCTTGAATCCTTGTTCCAGCAACGGTTGCACGGCCACCGAGCGTGCGGCATTGGCTGCGCCACGCAGGTAGTCGGCCTGTGGATAAGGTCGTGATTCCAGGCCCTGGCGGCCACGGGCGTCCATTTCGCAGGCGGTGATGAATTCCTCGAAGCGCTGGGGGCGCCGGAAAATATCGAAGTGCTGCAGCAGTTCCAGCAAGGTCGAGGCCTTGAGCTCCCGGGCGCGATGCCCATGGGTGTGGTACTGGCCTACCAGCAAGGCCAGCTCCTGGCATTCCCGGGGAGCCTTGAAGCGCTCGTTGAGTGCCTTGATCAGTTCGAGGCCTGCCTGCTCATGGCCAATATGCCGTGGCCATTGCTCCTCGGGAGTGGCGCCCTTGCCGAGGTCGTGCAGCAGGCAGGCCCAGCGCACGCTCAATGGCTGCCGGTGCAGGGCTGCTTGTTGCAAGACGCTGAGGATGTGCAGGCCGGTGTCCACTTCCGGATGATGGGCCGGCGGTTGCGGCACGCCGAACAACGCATCGACCTCCGGCATCAGCACCGCCAGGGCACCGCACTCGCGCAGCACCTGGATGAACACCTGGGGCTGATCCTCCATCAGGGCGCGGGAAATCTCCTTCCAGCTGCGCTCCGCTGTCAGGGCCTCTAGCTCGCCTGATTGGCTGAGCTGGCGCATCAGGTCGAGGGTTTGCGGGGCCACGCTGAAACCCAGCTCGGCATAGCGGGCGGCGAAGCGGGCAACCCGTAGCACTCGCAAGGGATCTTCGGCGAACGCCGGGGAAACATGGCGAAGAATTCGGTCTTCGAGGTCCTTCTGGCCGTGGTAGGGGTCGGTGATCTTGCCCTGCTCATCCTCGGCCATGGCATTGATGGTCAGGTCGCGGCGGATCAGGTCTTCTTCCAGCGTCACCTCGGGGCTGGCGTGGAAAGTGAAACCGCCATAGCCATGCCCGCTCTTGCGTTCGGTTCGGGCCAGGGCGTATTCCTCGCCAGTGCGCGGGTGCAGGAATACCGGGAAATCCGCGCCCACGGGACGAAAACCCTGGTCGAGCATTTGTTGGGCGCTGGCGCCGACCACCACCCAGTCGATATCGGTGATCGCTCGACCCAGCAAGCGATCCCGTACCGCGCCACCGACTTTGTAAATCTGCATAGAAAACCTCCGTTAGCGCGACAGGATAACCCTTGTGTCGTGCCAACGGAGGCTTGTCGTCGGCCTCAGAGGTGGATGACCGCCAGGTCCAGCCGCCCGTAGTCGTTTTCGCCGTGCTCGTTCCTGGGCGGTACGTGGTGGGTCTTCATCACCTGGTCGCCCTGCAGGGTTTCCAGGTGGATATCGAAGCCCCAGAGCCGGTGCAGGTGCTTGAGCACCTCGTCGGTGGAGTCGCCCAGCGGCTTGCGGTCATGCTGTTGGTGGCGCAGTGTCAGCGAGCGATCGCCGCGCCGATCGATGCTCCAGATCTGCACGTTGGGTTCGCGGTTGCCCAGGTTGTATTGTGCGGCCAGGGTCTCGCGGATGATGCGGTAGCCGCTTTCGTCATGGATCGCCGGGACCAGCAAGTCGTCCCGCTGGTCGTCGTCGAGGATGCTGAACAGCTTCAGGTCGCGGATCACCTTGGGCGACAGGTACTGCAGGATGAAGCTCTCGTCCTTGAAGCTGCTCATGGCGAACTTGATGCTCGAGAGCCAATCGGTGCCGGCCAGTTCGGGGAACCAGCGGCGGTCCTCCTCGGTGGGCTCCTCGCACATGCGCCGGATGTCGCGATACATGGCAAAACCCAGGGCATAGGGGTTGATGCCGTTGTAGTAGGGGCTGTCGAAGCCCGGCTGGAACACCACGCTGGTATGGGAGGCGAGGAACTCCATCATGAAGCCGTCGGTGACCAGGCCCTCGTCATACAGGTCGTTCATGAGGGTGTAGTGCCAGAAGGTGGCCCAGCCCTCGTTCATCACCTGGGTCTGGCGTTGTGGATAGAAGTACTGGGCGATCTTGCGCACGATGCGTACGATCTCCCGCTGCCAGGGCTCCAGCAAGGGCGCATGTTTCTCGATGAAGTAGAGGATGTTCTCCTGGGGTTCGGCGGGGAAGCGTGCGTTGTCCTTGTCGCTGAGCTTGTCGATGTTCTTGGGAATGGTGCGCCACAGGTCGTTGATCTGCTTTTGCAGGTGCTCTTCCCGATCTTTCTGCCGGCGCCGTTCTTCTTCCGCGGAAATCGGATAAGGCCGCTTGTAGCGGTCGACGCCGTAGTTCATCAGGGCGTGGCAGGAGTCCAGCAGGTCTTCCACAGCATCGATGCCATGGCGTTCCTCGCACTGCGAGATGTACTGCTTGGCGAAGACCAGGTAGTCGATGATCGAACTGGCGTCGGTCCAGGTGCGGAACAGGTAGTTGCCCTTGAAGAAGCTGTTGTGGCCGTAGCAGGCATGGGCCACCACCAGGGCCTGCATGCAGATGGTGTTTTCCTCCATCAGGTAGGCGATGCACGGGTCGGAGTTGATGACGATCTCGTAGGCCAGGCCCATCTGGCCACGGCTATAGGATTTCTCGGTGCTGAGGAAGTGCTTGCCGTAGGACCAGTGGTGGTAACCCAGGGGCATGCCCACCGAGGCGTAGGCGTCCATCATCTGCTCGGCAGTGATCACTTCGATCTGGTTAGGGTAGGTGTCCAGGGCATAGCGGGCCGCGATACGGCTGATTTCGCGGTCGTAGGCCTGGATCAGCTCGAAGGTCCATTCCGAGCCGGTGGAGATGGGCTGGCGTTTCTGCTCTCTGGCGGTCATGTCACTAACCTGCGCTGGAAGAGTTCACGGAAGACCGGATAGATATCTCCGGCCGAAACCAGTTGTTGCTGCGCGAAAGTCTCGGAGAAGGCTTCTGCGATGCGTTCATATTCGAACCACAGGGCCTGGTGTTCCCGGGGTGTGATCTCGACGTAGGTGTAGTACTGCACGAACGGCATGATCTGGTTGATCAGGATATCGCGGCAGATGGGCGAGTCGTCGTTCCAGTTGTCGCCGTCGGAGGCCTGGGCGGCGTAGATGTTCCACTCGTTGCTTGGATAGCGCTCGGCCATGATCTCCTGCATCAGCTTCAGGGCGCTGGAGACGATGGTCCCGCCGGTTTCCCGTGAGTAGAAGAATTCTTCCTCGTCCACTTCCCGGGCGCTGGTGTGATGGCGGATGAACACCACGTCGATCTTGTCGTAGTTGCGCTTGAGGAACAGGTACAAAAGGATGAAGAAACGCTTGGCGATGTCCTTGGTGGCCTGGGTCATGGAGCCGGAGACGTCCATCAGGCAGAACATCACCGCCTTGGAGCTGGGGTTGGGATGCTTCACCAGCAAGTTGTACTTGAGGTCGAAGGTGTCGAGGAAGGGCACGCGGTGAATTCTCGCGCTCAAGCGCTCGATTTCAGCTTCCAGTTCCTGGATATCGCCGAAGTTGTCCGGCTCTTCGCGCTTCAGGCGGGCCAGTTCCTCTTTCGCTTCGCGCAGCTTGGCCCGGCTGCTGCCGGACAGGGCGATGCGCCGCGCATGGGCCGAGCGCAGGGTACGGATGATGTTGATCCGCGATGGGTTGCCTTCGTTGCTGATACCCGCGCGTACGGTCTTGAAGGTATCGATGCCGGTCAGGTTGCGCTTGACCAGGTTGGGTAGCTCAAGGTCCTCGAACATGAATTCGAGGAACTCCTCCTGGGTGATCTGGAAGACGAACTCGTCCATGCCTTCGCCGGAGTTACCGGCCTTGCCGCCGCCCCCGCCGCCTCCGCCACCCCCTTGGGGCCTGGCGATATGCTCGCCGGCGGTGAATTCCTTGTTGCCCGGGTGCACGACGGTCTGTTTGCCGCCGCGTCCGTGGTGCAGGACTGGTTCGTCGATGTCTCGTCCGGGGATGCTGATCTGTTCGCCATGCTCCATGTCGGTGATGGAGCGGCGGCTGACGGCCTCCTCGACGGCCTTCTTGATGTGGTCGCGGTAGCGCCGCAGAAACCGCTGGCGATTCACCGTGCTCTTGTTCTTGCCGTTCAGGCGTCGGTCTATTACGTAGCTCATGATTCCTCCGGTGACTGGATGCAGCCGCAAGCCTCAAGCTTCAAGCTGCAAGAAAGAGCAGCCACCGCTGCCGCAAGCCGCGGCGCGGGTTCGAACCCGACGCCGGACGACTTGCAGCTTGCGGCTTGTCGCTTGCCGCTTTATTGCGATTTCCTGACCCGCAGGTACCATTCCGACAGCAGGCGTACCTGCTTGTCGGTGTAGCCACGCTCCACCATTCGGGTGACGAAGTCGTTGTGTTTCTGTTGATCCTCCTTGCTGGCCTTGGCGTTGAAGCTGATGACCGGCAACAGGTCCTCGGTGTTGGAGAACATCTTCTTCTCGATGACCACCCGCAGTTTCTCGTAGCTGAGCCAGGTGGGGTTCTTGCCGTTGTTGTTGGCCCGGGCGCGCAGCACGAAGTTGACGATCTCGTTGCGGAAGTCTTTCGGGTTGCTGATGCCCGCCGGTTTCTCGATTTTTTCCAGTTCTTCGTTGAGCGCTACGCGGTTGAGGATTTCGCCGGTCTCCGGGTCGCGGTATTCCTGGTCCTGGATCCAGAAGTCCGCGTACAGCACGTAGCGGTCGAAGATGTTCTGGCCGTACTCGCTGTAGGACTCCAAGTAGGCCGTCTGGATTTCCTTGCCGATGAACTCGATGTAGCGCGGCGCCAGGTACTCCTTGAGGAAGCGCAGGTAGCGCTCGCGGGTTTCAGCCTGGAACTGTTCCTGTTCGATCTGCTGCTCCAGCACATACAGCAGGTGTACCGGGTTGGCCGCCACTTCGTGGGGGTCGAAGTTGAAGACCTTGGACAGGATCTTGAAGGCGAAGCGCGTCGACAGGCCGTTCATGCCCTCGTCGACACCGGCGCTGTCGCGGTATTCCTGGATCGACTTGGCCTTGGGATCGGTGTCCTTGAGATTTTCCCCGTCGTAGACCCGCATCTTGGAATAGATGTTGGAGTTCTCCGGCTCCTTGAGGCGCGAGAGCACGGTGAACTGCGCGAGCATCTTCAGGGTGTCCGGGGCGCAATGGGCCTTGGCCAGGGAACTGTTGAACAGCAGCTTGTCGTAGATCTTCACTTCGTCGGTCACGCGCAGGCAGTACGGCACCTTGACGATATAGATCCGGTCGATGAAGGCCTCGTTGTTCTTGTTGTTGCGGAAGGTGTGCCACTCCGACTCGTTGGAGTGAGCCAAGAGGATGCCGGTGAACGGAATCGCCCCCAGGCCCTCGGTGCTGTTGTAGTTGCCTTCCTGGGTCGCGGTCAGCAGCGGGTGCAGTACCTTGATGGGGGCCTTGAACATCTCGACGAATTCCATCAGACCCTGGTTGGCCCGGCACAGCGCCCCGGAATAGCTGTAGGCATCGGCGTCGTTCTGCGGGAACTCCTCGAGCTTGCGGATATCCACCTTGCCCACCAGGGCCGAGATGTCCTGGTTGTTCTCGTCGCCAGGCTCGGTCTTGGCCACGGCGATCTGGTTGAGGATCGATGGATACAGCTTCACCACGCGGAACTGGCTGATGTCGCCACCGAACTCCGACAGGCGCTTGGTCGCCCAGGGCGACATGATGGTGTTCAGGTAGCGCCGTGGAATGCCGAAGTCTTCCTCGAGGATGGCGCCATCTTCCGTGGCGTTGAACAGCCCCAGTGGCGACTCGAAGACCGGCGAGCCCTTGATGGCGTAGAAGGGCACCTTCTCGATCAGTTGCTTGAGCTTTTCGGCCAGGGACGATTTACCGCCGCCAACCGGGCCCAGCAGGTAGAGGATCTGTTTCTTCTCTTCCAGGCCCTGGGCGGCATGGCGGAAATAGGAAACGATCTGGTCGATGCATTCTTCCATGCCATGGAAGTCTTCAAAGGCCGGATAGCGCCGGATCACTTTGTTGGAAAAGATTCGCGACAGCCTCGAGTTGGTCGAGGTGTCCAGCAGCTCTGGTTCGCCAATGGCCAATAGCAGGCGTTCTGCGGCCGAGGCATAGGCGCTGCGATCCTTCTTGCACAGTTCGAGGTATTCCTGCAGGGAAAACTCTTCCTGGCGCGTGGATTCGAAGCGTTGTTGGAAGTGGCTAAAAATACTCATGACGTCACCTCGCTCGATACGTGGAGCCGGCCGCGGATCAGTCAGTCAAGTGCTGGCATGCAACTGATGAAGTTCCAGTTGCTGTTTACCCCCCAGAACACTTTCAAAGCTATCGAGCTTGAAAGCTAGTACCGATGACCCGCTCGCCGGTGTACCGGCTCTCCCCTGATTTGGATGGCCTGTGGCTAAGGATAGTTCGGAATCGCAGAGGTCAAGGCGCGATGGCGGATTAGTTACACGCTACCGTTCGTCTGGTGGCGCCTCAGCCCGCGTAGTACGCGGGCTAGAGCGGTGGAAAAAAATTATTCGGCGTTGTCCCGGGCGGTTTCCGCAGGATAGGTGCTGCGCCATAGCTCGAAACCGCCATCGAGGCTGTAGACGTCGGAGAAACCCTGGCTGACCAGGTAGGCCGCAGCGCTCTGGCTGGAGTTGCCGTGGTAGCACACCACCACCAGCGGGGCGTCCAGGTCGGCGTTGCGAATGAAGTCCGAGATGGAGTGGTTGTCCAGGTGCAGCGAGCCGCTGATGTGGTTCAGGGCGTAGGTTTGAGGGTCACGGATATCCACCACGACGGCGCCTTGTTCGCGCAGGGCCTGGGCCTGTTCTGGAGGGATGCGTTTGAATTCGCTCATGGCGGACTCCTGGGTTGGCTCGGCGCCGTCTAGGCGACGGGCGGGGTATGGATGGGGGCGGGTGCTGCATGGCCATGGGCATCGCAGTCGCAGGTCAGGCGCAGGCCGGTATCGACGTTCATCAGGGTCATGGAGCCGCCCCAGACACAACCGCTGTCCAGGGCGAAGACGCCCGGTTCGTTGCACTGGCCTTCCAGGGCCGCCCAGTGGCCGAAAATGATCTTCAACTCCCGGGTCTTGCGTTCCTTGTGGCTGAACCAGGGGGCATAGCCGGCAGGCGCGGTATCCAGGCCCTCCTTGGTCTTGAGGTCGAGCTTGCCGTCGCTGGTGCAGAAGCGCATGCGCGTGAAGTAGTTGGTGATGACCCGCAAGCGGGTGACACCCTTGAGCTCGCTGTCCCATTTCGCTGGGTCGTTGCCGTACATGCCGTCCAGGAAGGGTTCGAAGAGGTTGTCGTCACGCAGCGCCTGCTCGACTTCCGCTGCGTACTTGAGCGCCTTCTTCAGGGACCATTGCGGAGCGATGCCGGCATGCACCATGGCGACGTTGCGGGTTTCGTCGTAGTGCATCAGCCGCTGCTGGCGCAGCCATTGCAGCAGTTCCTCGCAGTCCGGGGCCTGCAGGATCTCGCGCAGGGTATCGGACTTCTTCAGGCGCTCGATATTGCGCCACGCGGCCAGCAGGTGCAGGTCATGGTTGCCCAGTACGCAGACCAGCGACTCACGGATGGAATAGAGATAACGCAGGGTCTCCAGGGACTGTGGGCCGCGATTGACCAGGTCGCCGACCAGCCACAGGCGGTCCCGGGTGGGGGCGAAGGCTACCTGCTCCAGCAGGCACTGCAGCGGTTCCAGGCAGCCTTGCAGGTCGCCAACGGCGTAGGTTGCCATCAGTGCAGTGCCCCGGGGACCGCGAGGCGGAAGGGCGCGATGATGGCGTCGAACTGTTTGCCGTCTTCGGCCAGCATCTGGTAGCTGCCCTGCATGTTCCCGACCTGGGTGGTCATGACTGTGCCGCTGCTGTAGGTGTGGCTCTTGCCGACGGCGATCAACGGTTGCTGGCCAACCACGCCGGCACCGCGTACCTCTTCCACGTGCCCGTCGCCATCGGTGATCACCCAGTGCCGGGACAGCAACTTGGCTGGCAGCAGGCCGTTGTTCTGCACGGTGATGGTGTAGGCGAAGGCGAAACGGTTGTGCTCGGGTTGCGACTGGTCTGCCAGGAAGCGAGTGACGACGCTGACGTCGATCTGATAGCGGGGATCGGACATGCAAAGGGCCTTTAAAGCAAAGCGGGGCGCGGGACAGGATTGACGCAGGTCAGTCTAGGTCAAGTAGCGGGTAGGACACCAGACATCCTGGTTGACGTCCTACCCGCTGGCGCTGGGAGGGTTGCTCAGCTGGCGGGCTTGGCCTGGTCGGCCAGTTGGTCGGCCAGGCGCACGAACGCGGCCAGGTCCAGCTGTTCAGGGCGCAGGCTGCCGTCGACGCCGGCGGCTTCGATCTCGGCATTGCTCAGGAGGGCCTTGAGGGTGTTGCGCAGGGTCTTGCGGCGCTGGTTGAAGGCTTCGCGAACGATGCGTTCCAGCAACCGATGGTCCTTGGCCGGATGCGGCAGCACTGCGTGGGGCACCAGGCGCACGATTGCCGAATCGACTTTCGGCGGCGGGTTGAAGGCGCCAGGGCCGACATTGAACAGGTGCTCCACGCGGCAGTGGTACTGGACCATGATCGACAAGCGGCCCCAGTCGCCACCGCCTGGGCCGGCGGCCAGGCGCTCCACCACTTCCTTCTGCAGCATGAAATGCATGTCGCGGATCAGGCTGGCGTTGTGCAGCAAATGGAAGATCAGCGGCGTGGAGATGTTGTAGGGCAGGTTGCCCACAACCCGCAGGCTGCCTGGCGCGGCACCCAGGGTGTTGAAGTCGAACTTCAGGGCATCGCCCTGGTGCAGCTTGAAGTTGCCGCGGCCAGCGAACTGCTGGTTGAGGATCGGCACCAGGTCCTTGTCCAGCTCCACCACGTCCAGTTGCGCGCCGCTGCCCAGCAGGCCCTCGGTGAGGGCGCCCTGGCCCGGGCCGATTTCCAGCATGCGGTCCTGGGGCTTGGCGTTGATGGCCCGCAGGATGCGGTCGATGACGCCAGCGTCATGCAGGAAGTTCTGACCGAAGCGCTTGCGCGCCCGGTGTTGGTATTGCTCGCTCATATACGGTTCTCGGCCATCTGGTAGGCGGTTTCCAGGGCGACCTGCAGGCTGCCGGTATCGATCCTGCCGCTGCCGGCCAGGTCCAGGGCGGTGCCGTGGTCGACTGAGGTGCGGATGATCGGCAAGCCTAGTGTCACGTTGACGGCGGCGCCGAAGCCTTTGTACTTCAGCACGGGCAGGCCCTGGTCGTGGTACATCGCCAGCACTGCGTCGCAGTGCTCCAGATATTTGGGGGTAAACAGAGTGTCGGCCGGCAGCGGACCACGCAGGTCCATGCCTTCTTGGCGCAGACGCTCCAGGGTAGGTTCGATGATGTCGATTTCTTCGCGGCCCAGGTGGCCGCCTTCGCCGGCATGGGGGTTGAGCCCGCAGACCAGGATTCGCGGCTGGGCGATGCCGAACTTCTGTTGCAGGTCGGCATGCAGGATCCGCGTGACCCGTTCCAGGCGCTCGGGGGTGATCGCATCGGCGATATCCCGCAGCGGCAGGTGGGTGGTCACCAGTGCCACGCGCAAGCCGCGGGTGGCCAGCATCATGACCACCTGCTGGGTCTGGGTCAGGTCCGCGAGGAACTCGGTATGCCCGGAAAAGGCGATCCCGGAATCGTTGATCACGCCCTTGTGTACGGGGGCGGTGATCATCCCGGCGAAGCGACCGTCCAGGCAACCCTGGCCGGCACGCGTCAGGGTCTGCAGGACGAAGGCGGCATTGGCCTGGTCCAGTTGGCCGCTGGCTACGGGTTTACCCAGGGGGGTATCCCAGACATAGAGGCTGCCCGCCGCTGCCGGAGCATCCGGCAAGTGCTCCGGGTCCACCGACAGCAGGGTGACGGCCACTCCCAGTTGCGCGGCCCGCTCGAGGAGCAGGTCGCGGCTGGTAATGGCAATCAGGGGGTGGGGCTGGGGTTGCGAGGCGAGCAGCAGGCATAGGTCGGGGCCTATACCCGCCGGCTCGCCGGGTGTCAGGGCGAAACGTGCGGGTTTCACTGTGCCGCCTGTTCAGCGCCAGGCAGCTTGATTTCAACGTAGGCCTCGTCGCGGATCTGCCGCAACCAGGTCTGCAACTCTTCGTCGTACTTGCGGTTACGCAGGACGGTCATGGCTTGCTGCTCGCGGGCCTGGCTGGTGCTGTCGGTGGCGCGACGGCCAAGGACTTCCAGTACATGCCAGCCATAAGGGCTCTTGAACGGCTTGGACAGCTGGCCCTGTTGGGTCTTGGCCATCACTTCGCGGAACTCCGGCACCAGGGCGTTCGGGTCGATCCAGTTGAGGTCGCCACCGTTGAGTGCCGAGCCCGGATCTTCCGAGTAGCTCTTGGCCAGTTCGGCGAAGTCTTCACCGGCAGTGATGCGCTCGTAGAGCTTCTGCGCCAGGCGCTTGGTCTCTTCTTCGCTGCGGATCTCGCTAGGCTTGATCAGGATGTGGCGCACATGCACTTCGTCACGCACCTGGTTGCCACCGCCACGCTTGTCCAGCAGCTTGAGGATGATGAAGCCGCCAGGAGTACGAGCCGGCTGGGTGATGTCGCCAACCGACATCGCACTCAGTTCACGGTCGAATGGAGGTGGCAATTGCGCGGCCTTGCGCCAGCCCATGTCGCCGCCTTCCAGGGCGTTGTCGCTGCCGGAGCGGGCGATGGCCAACTGGGCGAAGTCGGCGCCCTGCTTGAGCTGCTGGTACACCTCCATGGCCTGGCGGGCAGCGCCCTGGATGGCTTCGGAGCTGGCGCTTTCCGGAGTCGGGATCAGGATGTTGGCCAGGTGCAGCTCCTCGGAGAGCTGCATCTTGCCCAGGTCCGAGGCGAGGAAGTTCTTCACTTCCTGCTCCGATACCTGGATGCGCTCGGCCACACGGCGTTGGCGCACACGGCTGATGACCATCTCGCGGCGTACCTGCTCGCGGGCATCTTGATAAGACAGGCCGTCACGGGCCAGGGCGCCACGGAACTGCTCGACGCTCATGTTGTTGCGCTGGGCGATGGTGCCAATGGCCTGGTTCAGTTCTTCATCGGTGATGCGGATACCGGAGCGCTCGCCGATCTGCAGTTGCAGGTTCTCGACGATCAGGCGCTCCAGTACCTGCTGTTCCAGGACGCTGGCAGGTGGCATGCCGCCGCCGCGCTTGGCGATGGTCTGCTGGACTTCGTTTACCCGCTGGTCCAGCTGACTCTGCATGACCACGTCGTTATCGACGATGGCCACGACCTTGTCGAGGGACTGCACCGCGGCGCTGGCCGCAGTGCTCAGGAACAGCGCGCCCAGCATCAGCGGGCGCAGACAATCAGAAAGCTTGGTCTTCACGTTCACGATAACCTTGGATGCCTTTGTCGAGGAAGCTCTCTACCTTGGTGCCCATGACGCCACCGAGACCTTTCAGAACGATTTGGAGGAAGATGCCGCGGTCGCCACTTTCGTTTTGCGGAGCCTCCTGACTGAACTCGTCATACTTGACCCAGTACCGACTGATCAGGCGCAGTTTCCAGCAGCAGTTGTCATATTCGAAACCACCGAAGGCCTCGAGCGTGCGGTTACGGTTGTAGTCGTACTGCCAGCGGCTGATGGCGTTCCACTGCGGCACGATCGGCCAGATCACCGAGAAGTCATGCTGCTGGATCTTGTAGTAGTCCTTCACGTAGCCAGGCTGGCCTTCGACGCCATAGCTGGAGTTGCCCACTTTCCAGGTACCGCTGTTCTGGTCGTAGCGGATCTGGTCGTTGCGATAGCGATAACCGACGTTGACCACCTTGTTCGGGTTGTCTTCGGGCTGGTAATGGAGCATCGCACTGCCGGAGCGCGGGCTGCGGCTGTCTGGATCCCAGTTGTAGTCGGCGGTGGTGCGCCAGTCGCGGTTGTAGCGGTATTCGTACTCGAGCGCATAAGGCGAGACGTTGGACTTGGCATCGTCGCGAGTGTGGTAATCGATGCCTGGCAACTGGACGGTGCGGTCCTTGAAGTACAGGGCCTGGCCGACGCTGATGCGCTGGCGCTGGAAGCCATTGTCTTCGATCCAGCGGCTGGTCACGCCCAGGGACAGCTTGTTTTCATCGCCCACGCGGTCGGAACCGCTGAAACGGTTGTCCCGGAACAGCGAGGCATAGTTGAAGCTAGGCTCGCCGGTATCGAATACCGGGATGTCCATTTGGTCCTTCTCTGGAACGTAGAGGTAGAACATCCGCGGCTCCAGGGTCTGGCGATAGTTCTTGCCGAACCACTGGGTATTGCGGTCGAAGTACAGGCCGCCGTCCAGGCTAGCGATCGGTACGCCACGGCTCTGCGAGCTTCCGAAGTCACCTCCGACATAACGAGTGCCCATGAGGGTCGCGGCGTTGCGGGCGTCGATAATGCCTTGTTTGCCTTTAGCGTCGAGGTCAAGGTTGTAGCGGGTGTACATGTACTTGAGCGACGGCGTCAGGTAGCCATAGCTCCAGTTCAGTGGCAGGCTGACTCCGGGCTTGAGGTTCAGGCGATCGCCGTTGGCGCGGTCCAGGCCGGCGACGTTGGCATCCAGGCGGCGAGTGCCGTAGATGTTGTTAACCGGATCGAAAGGCCCGCCGTCCTTGTCCTTAAAGTAGCCTTTCTGTAGATCCCGATCAAAACGCACCAGCTCGGTTTCATAGGTGAAATCCAGGCCTTCGGGGTGGTAGGGCAGGGAGCCGTTGAAGGTGATCTGCGGCAGCTTGTCGTATGGGGTGATGTTGGACACCGTCGCCAGCTGGTACGCCTGCACGTTGAGGCGTGCGGTGTAGTTGTCGCCACGGTAGGTTACCGCGCCCTGCTGGTTGACGTAGTCGGCGGACTTCACGCCGATCTGGTCGGTCTGCAGATCCTGGAAGTAATACGGATCGCTGATCTTGGTGTAGTCGACCTCGGTCATCGTCCGCGAATCGAGCCCGCCCTTGTGCTGCCAGTTGAGCATGTAGCGGGTTTTTTCGTATTCGGTCTGCTTCTTGCGATCGTCGCTTTCGTCGTTCAGGTAGGCGGCGCCGAACTGGCCCTCGCTGTTCTTGGTCAGGTAGCGGAACTCGCCTTCCATCAACATGCCGCGTTTGGCCATGTAGCGCGGATACAACGTGGCATCGTAGTTTGGTGCCAGGTTGAAGTAGTACGGGGTGACCAGCATGAAGCCGGTGTCGCTGCCGGTACTGAAGCTCGGTGGCAGGAAGCCGGACTGGCGGCGATCGTCGATCGGGAAGTAGATGTACGGGGTATAGAGAACCGGGAAGTCCTTGACCCGCAGCGTTACGTTGGTCGCGGTACCGAAGCCGGTCGCCGGGTTCAAGGTGATGTTGTTGCCCTTGAGCTGCCAGGCGTTGCTGTTCGGTTCGCAAGTGGTGTACGTACCATCCTTGAGGCGGATGATGGCGTTTTCCGCCCGCTTGGCATATAGCGCACTGCCGCGAACCCGCGACTTGTGCATCACGTACTCGGCGTTGTCGACCTTGGCCTCGCCAGTGTCGAGCTGGACGTCGGCGTGGTCGCCGACCATCAGTGTGCCGTTGTCGCGGATGCGCACGTTGCCGCTCAGTTCGCCGCGGTTCTCGGCCTGGTACAGGTTGGCCTCGTCGGCCTCGACCTGCATGCTGCCCTGGCGCATGACCACGTCGCCGGCCAGGGTCGCCACCTGCTGCTCCTGCTGATAACGCGAGGCCTTGGCGCCGATGAAGGTCGGTGCGTCACTTTTCTTCGTCTTGTCATTCATGCCAGGACGAATCGGTTCGATATAGGAACCAGAGCAGTAAGGACCGGTCTCGGCCAGTTGGGCGGCGGTGAGCTGCTCACGCGGTACCCAGTCGAGATGGCTGTAGTCCGCGCTGCGGGACTTCAGGCCACGACCCTTGGCTTCGGTCACCAATACCGGCTTGTCGCCAGCATCTTGCGCCGCACCGCTGTCGGTGGCGCCGCTGGAGGTGAGCGAGTTGGCGTCGTGGACCGGGCGCGGCGGCAATTGGGCTGCACTGGTCTTGGGAGCACAGGCCCAGCCGCCGGAAGCGGAGACCGAACAGTCGTACTGTTCCGCGGCGACCACGAAGGAAGTGGCTAGAGGTTGCAGGGCCAGCAAACCGCCGGTGACCAGCAACGGGAATTTTTTACGAAACGCGGGGGATTTCAATGCCATCTTATTAGTCCGGGCTTCCTGCGTGCCATCTGCCCGCGGTGTTGGGCCGCACGCCTCTCGATGGTCTGAAAAAGATGCTGGATAATAAAGCATGACCCGCTTGACGGCTAGGGCCGTCGGAGACCCTTGTAATGCCTGACCAAGATGTACGCTTGCAACACCTGAAAGTTTGGCTCGATGAACAGTTGGCGATTGTCTATGCAGCACAGGGCTGGGGTGAAGTGCCCCCGGCTACCTTGGTCGCGGCCAGCAGCGACGCGAGTTTCCGCCGTTATTTCCGTTGGCAGGGCGCAGGTCGCAGCTTTGTGGTGATGGATGCTCCGCCGCCCCTGGAGAACTGCCGGCCCTTCGTGGAAATCGCCGGCCTGTTGGCGACTTCCGGTATCAATGTGCCGAAAATTTTTGCCCAGGACCTGGAGCGCGGCTTCCTGCTGCTCAATGACCTGGGTAGCCAGACCTACCTGGATGTAATAAACGAAGACAATGCCGACGCGCTCTTCGAAGACGCATTGCAAGCGCTGTTGGCCTTCCAGCAACTACCCATGGATGCCCCCTTGCCCAGCTACGATGTGCCCCTGCTGCGCCGCGAGCTGGAGCTGTTCCCGGAGTGGTACGTCGGCCGTGAGCTGGGCATTACCCTTACCGCCGAGCAGCGCCAGCAATGGCAACGGGTCAGCGACCTGTTGATCGACAGCGCCCTGGCACAACCCAAGGTTCTGGTCCATCGCGACTATATGCCGCGCAACCTGATGCTCAGCACGCCGAACCCGGGGGTGCTGGACTTCCAGGACGCGGTCTACGGCCCGGTGACCTACGACATCACCTGCCTGTTCAAGGACGCCTTCCTCAGCTGGCCGGAACCGCGCGTGCGGCTCTGGCAGGAAAACTACTGGACCCGCGCCCGAGCCCTGGGCATTCCGGTCCAGGAGGATTTTCAGGAGTTCCTGCGGGCCAGCGACCTGATGGGCGTGCAACGCCACCTCAAAGTGATCGGGATCTTCTCGCGCATCTGCCACCGCGACGGCAAGCCGCGCTACCTGGCCGATGTCCCGCGATTCCTGGCTTATATAGAAGCGGTGCTGGCCCGTCGGCCTGAATTGTCGGAGCTGGCGCAACTGCTGTTCAGCTTGAGCCAGCCGGCAGGAGCCCAGGCATGAAGGCGATGATCCTGGCGGCGGGCAAGGGCGAGCGCATGCGCCCATTGACCCTGACCACCCCCAAGCCCCTGCTGCCGGTGGCCGGCGTGCCTCTGATCGAATACCACCTGAGGGCCCTGGCGGCCGCAGGTTTTCGCGAGATCGTCATCAATCATGCCTGGCTTGGCCAGCAGATCGAGGATGCCCTGGGCGACGGCCAGCGCTGGGGCCTGAGCATCCGCTATTCGGCGGAAGACCAGCCGCTGGAGACCGGTGGCGGGATCTTCAAGGCCTTGCCGTTGCTGGGCGACGAGCCCTTCCTGGTGGTCAATGGCGATATCTGGACCGACTACGATTTCACCAGCCTGCGCCGGCCCCTGGATGGCCTGGCCCACCTGGTGATGGTCGACAACCCGCCACACCATCCCACCGGTGGCGACTTCTGCCTGGAAAACGGCCTGCTGCACGACGGCCAGCCGGGTGCGCCGACCCTGACCTACAGTGGCATTTCGGTGCTGCATCCTCGCCTGTTCCAGCACAGCGCCGCCGGCGCCTTCAAGTTGGCGCCGCTGCTGCGCGAGGCCATGGCCCGGGGCCAGGTCAGTGGTGAGCACATGCGCGGCCAATGGGTCGATGTGGGAACCGTCGAGCGTCTGGCGCAGGTCGAGCACCTGCTGCAAGCGGGGCGCTGACATGTGGTGGCCAGGGACTCTGATCGGAGCCGGAGCAGGTTTTGCCATAGCCAGCATTCCGGGGGCCATGCTTGGTGCGTTGCTGGGGCAGGCGCTGGATCGGCGCATGCAACTGCACAGCTGGGCACATGTACGTGAACGCCTGGGCGGGCGTCCGGCGCTGCGCAACGATGAGTTGCTGTTCGTCTTGCTCGGGCGCCTGGCGAAAAGCGACGGTCGGGTAGTGGATGGGCATATCCAGCAGGCGCGCCAGGAAATGCGTTCGCTGGACATGAACGAAGTGGCGCAGCGCCGAGCCATCGCCGCCTTCAACCGTGGCAAGTCGGGCAATGACCACCTGCGCGGCTACCTGCGCCGCCTGGGTAGCCAGCCCTATGCCGCCGAAGGCGTGCTGCGCGCCTGCTGGCGCATGGTCTGGGCCGACGGCCGGGTCGGTGCGGCGGAACGCGAGTTGATCCAGTCCTGGGGTAAATGGCTGGGTTGGAGCAGCGAGCAGATCCAGGCGCTGGCCCAGGACTACGGTCCCGCCAGGAGAGACACCGCCGAAGCCGGCATGAGCTACCAGGAGGCCCTGCGCCTGCTGGGGGTGGCGGCGACCACCGAGCCGGCGCAGATCAAGCGTGCCTATCGGCGGCTGCTCAGTCGCCACCACCCGGACAAGGTCGCCGGTAGCGGCGCGACGCCGGAGCAGGTGCGCACTGCCACGGAGAAAACCCGCGAACTGCACAGCGCCTATGCGCTGGTGCGCCAGCGCCGGGCCTTTCGCTGAAGGCAAGGCCGGGTCGCCGCTGCTTCTCTGGCAGCGGCGGTCCGGTGTTTTCAGTTATCGGCGTTTTGCGGATTGAGCCAGCCACGGACCCGGCGGAACAGCTGCTCCTGCTGGGCGCTGTCGTTGCCGGGCAGGGCCTTGAGGGAGATCTGGCTGAAGTTCGAGTGCTTCAAGCGCTTGCTGGCCTGCAGTCGCTCCAGTGCCTCCTTGCGCGCCACCGCTGTGTCGACATAGAAGATATCGGCAGTGGCCAGTTTCAGGGTCGGGGTCAGTTCCGCCAGTTGCGGCTTGCCGTTGCTTGGCGAACGAGCCTCGACCAGCACCAGTTTCTGTACCTGCGATGGCTGTTTTTCGTTCAGGTAGCGCGCGGCCCAATAGGCGCCGGTGCCATGGCCCAGCAGCACGATGCTGCGGGCATTCTGCTGTTCGGCGTAGGCCAGGGCCGCGTCGACCCGGGCGAAGATGCGCTCGGCGTCGGCCTTGACCTGCTCCTCGGTGGTTTCGGCGACCGGATGATCGGCCACATCGGCTTCACCGCCGGCGACCTGCTCGATGGGCTTGGCCTCGGTGCTGGCGTCCTTGGCGGTATTGGCGCTTTCGGTCGGTGCCGCGGGAGCCGCCTCGACAATTCGCGGTTGTGCCGCTTCGCTTTGCATATCGGGGAGGGTCAGGCTCAGGCTGCCCCAGTCGGTGTCGGGCAGGCGATTGCGCAATGGCGCCACCACCTGTGGCCAGTCGGCGCTTTCCCCGGCTCCAGGGAGGATGATCACCACGCCCTTGGGCTCGCTGGTGTTGGCCGGTTTCCACAGGGCCAGGAAACTGCTGTCGCCAGCTTGCAGTTGCTGCTGTTCCTGGGTGGGCAAGCGGCGTTCCAGGGCGGTGGCATCTTCCTGGCTGCGTTCGGGCAGGGCGGGGCGTGGCGCCGGTTGTTCCTCGGCAGGCTTGGCCTCGGGAGCCGGATCGTCGGCGTGGGCGGAAAAGCTCCAGGGCAGGATCAGCGACAGGCACAATACGGGCAGTGCCGAGCGGGGGACGAGGGGCATCGGATATTCCAGGCCAGAAGTAATTCCGGCAGCCTAATGGGTTGGTCAGTATTTGTCAGGGTGTGAGACTTCAGATGATGCGCTTTCGCTGCCTCTTGCTTATCGGCTGTCTGTGCCTTCCCTTGATAGGCGCGGCGGCGCCGGCGGCCCGCGAGCCTGCCGCGGTCCTGGGCCATGAGCTGCGCCAGTGGCTGGAGCAGCACCCGGAGCTGCGCGTGGGGGTGGTGCTACAGGCGCCCTTGGCCCAGTACGACCGGCGCTTGCAACGCTTGTCCGGGGCCAACGTCGAGTTGATGCAGGCCGTGGCCAGGACCCTGGGCACCGAGTTCAGCTGGCGCAACTTTCCCGACCAGGCCCAACTGGAAAAGGCCCTGCGCGACGGCGAGATCGATATGGCCCCGGGCCTGACCCAGACCCCAGCCGGCCTGCGCCTGTGGCTGTACAGCGATCCTTACATGCGGGTGCCGCAACTGGTGGTGGGAGAGCGCAAGGCTTCCGGGGCGGTGGAGCTGGAGAAGCTCGACAGCCAGGCCCGGGTGGCGGTGCGCATGCCTAGCGCGGTGTCCGAGTACCTGCGCCAGACCTACCCCAACCTCAACTTGCAGGGCGTGCCCCAGGAGCGCCAGGCCTTGCAGTTGCTATTGAGCCAGCAGGCCCGCTACGCGGTAGTGGATGAAGCCCAGCTCAGCCGCCTGTCCGCCGAGGCGGAGTTCTCCGGCCTGGCGGTGGTGGGCGATATCGGCCTGCCGCAGCTGTTGCGGGTGGCCACCCGGCGCGATTGGCCGGAACTGGCCAGCATCATGCAAACCGCCCTGCGCACGATTCCCGCCAAGGAGCTGGAGCAACTGCACAACCGCTGGCTGCAACCCAAGTATCCGCGCCTGGGCGAGTCCCCCGGCGCCTGGCGCAGCCTCAGCCTGTTGCTGGCCCTGCTGTTGCTGGGCAGCCTGGGCTTGATCCTCTGGCTGCGCCGCCAGCAACGTGGGCTGGAGCAGCAGCTGCTGGCGGCCCGGGAAGACATCGCCTTGCGCGCCGCCAGCGAGGAGGCCTTGCGCCTGACCCAGTTTTCCATCGACCAGAGCACTGTGGGCATCCTCTGGGTCAATTGGGACAGCCACGTGCGCTATGCCAACCGCGCCGCCGAAGAAATGCTCGGCTATGCCCCGGGTGGAGTGATCGAGCGGCCGCTGATCGATTTCGAACCCAACCTGCACATGGATCGCTGGCTCAACCTGTGGAAGCGCGCCCGGGCCAGCGCCGGGGGCGTGCAGAGCTTCGAAAGCCAGTGCGTACGGGCCGACGGCAGCATCCTGCCGACGGACGTGTCCTTGAGCTTCCTGCGTTTTCGCGACAGCGAGTACCTGGTGGTCTACCTCACCGATGTCACCGAGCGCCGTCGCGCCCTGGCGGCCCTGCGCGAGAGCGAAGCGCGGCTGCAAGGCATCGCCGCCAACGTGCCGGGCCTGGTGTTTCGCCTGGAGCGCGCGCCAGTCAGCGGGCAGATCGACTTCGCCTACATCAGCGAGGGCAGCCAGACCCTGGTGGGCTACTCGCCTGCGGTGCTCGCCCATCGCGACAAGGGCCTGCGCAGCCTGGTGCACCCTGATGACAAGGCCAGTTACCACCAGACCCAGGACCAGGCCCTGGACACCGACAGCGACTGGTCCTGGCAGGGGCGTATCCTCACCCGCCAGGGCCAGCAGCGCTGGGCCGAGATCAAGGCGATTACCCGGCAGCTGGACGACGGCACCTTCGTCTGGGACGGCATCGTCTGGGATATCAGCGAGAGCAAGCGCATCGAGTTGGAGCTGGCCAGTTCCCGCGAGCAGCTGCGCGAGCTGTCGGCGCACCTGGAGAGCGTGCGGGAAGAGGAAAAGGCCCGCATTGCCAGGGAAGTCCATGACGAACTGGGGCAGATGCTCACCGTGCTCAAGCTGGAGACCTCCATGTGCGAGCTGGCCTACGCTCAGCTCGATCCCGGGCTGAACGAGCGCCTCAACAGCATGAAGCGCTTGATCACCCAGCTGTTCCAGTTGGTGCGCGACGTGGCCACGGCCCTGCGCCCGCCGATCCTGGATGCCGGTATCGCCTCGGCCATCGAATGGCAGGCCCGGCGTTTCGAGGCGCGCACGCAGATCCCGTGCCTGGTGGACGTGCCGGATAACCTGCCACGCCTGAGCGACGCCAAGGCCATCGGCCTGTTCCGCATCCTCCAGGAGGCCCTGACCAACGTCATGCGCCATGCCCAGGCGCATACTGTGGAGCTGTCCCTGGTACTGGACGGGCCACAGTTGTGCATGAGCATCAGCGACGATGGCCTGGGGTTCGATACCGCCGCCACGCGTCCCACCTCCTTTGGCCTGGTGGGGATGCGCGAGCGAGTGCTGATCATGGGCGGCAGCCTGGCGCTGCACAGCGAGCCGGGGGAGGGCACCAGCCTGACTGTCCGGGTACCCCTGGACCGACAACAATAACGAGGAGAACCGCGTGATTCGTGTACTGGTAGCCGAAGACCACACCATTGTCCGCGAAGGCATCAAGCAACTGATCGGCCTGGCCAAGGACCTGACGGTCGTGGGGGAGGCGAGCAATGGCGAGCAACTGCTGGAGACCCTGCGCCAGGTGCCTTGCGAGGTGGTATTGCTGGACATCTCCATGCCCGGGGTGAACGGCCTGGAAGCCATCCCACGAATCCGCGCCCTGAGCGATCCGCCGGCGATCCTGGTGCTGTCGATGCATGACGAGGCACAGATGGCCGCCCGGGCCCTGAAGATCGGCGCCGCTGGCTACGCCACCAAGGACAGCGATCCGTCACTGCTGCTGACGGCCATCCGCAAGGTGGCGTCCGGTGGGCGCTACATCGACCCGGAACTGGCGGATCGCATGGTCTTCGAGGTCGGCCTGACCGATGCCCGGCCACTGCATTCGCTGTTGTCCGAGCGTGAATTCTCGGTGTTCGAGCGCCTGGCCCAGGGCGCCAATGTCAACGACATCGCCCAGCAATTGGCCTTGAGCAACAAGACCATCAGCACCCACAAGGCGCGGCTGATGCAAAAGCTCAACGTCACCTCACTGGCCGAGCTGGTGAAGTACGCCATGGAGCACAAGCTGCTCTGAGCCAGCGGGAGTCAGCTCCCCCCGCCACAATGGATACGCCCCGAGGTCGATGGTCCTGGCCAAGGCATTGGCGGGGCATATCCGTTTACGACATCGCCACTTCCCGGCCTATGCCTGTTCTTGGGGCTTGCCGCTTCAAGCTTGCCCCTGCTCTTGTCTGTTTCCGCCATTCTTGTAGGGCAATCCCTACAGGCAGCCTTCCAGGCGGCTGAGGCGAATCTCTCCTACCCCCCGATTTTCGGGCTTTGTGGGCTGCACTAGGCTTGCCCTACAGCCGTCTAAAACAAAAAGGTGCGGGTATGAGCGAGGTCGATTCAAGCGCTGGGGCCAATGATGTTCTGGTCAGCTTTCGTGGTGTGCAGAAGAGCTACGACGGCGAGAACCTGATCGTCAAGGACCTCAACCTGGAAATTCGCAAGGGCGAGTTCCTCACCCTGCTCGGGCCGTCCGGCTCCGGCAAGACCACCAGCCTGATGATGCTGGCCGGTTTCGAGACGCCGACCGCCGGCGAGATCCAGTTGGCCGGGCGCTCGATCAACAATGTGCCGCCGCACAAGCGCGATATCGGCATGGTGTTCCAGAACTACGCGCTGTTCCCGCACATGACCGTGGCCGAGAACCTGGCGTTCCCGCTGTCGGTACGGGGCCTGGGCAAGACCGACATCAGCGAGCGGGTCAAGCGCGTGCTGAGCATGGTCCAGCTGGACTCTTTCGCCCAGCGCTATCCGGCGCAACTGTCCGGTGGCCAGCAGCAACGGGTCGCCCTGGCCCGGGCCCTGGTGTTCGAGCCGCAGCTGGTACTGATGGACGAGCCCTTGGGGGCGCTGGACAAACAGCTGCGCGAGCATATGCAGATGGAGATCAAGCACCTGCACCAGCGCCTGGGTTTGACCGTGGTCTACGTGACCCACGACCAGGGCGAGGCCTTGACCATGTCCGACCGGGTGGCGGTGTTCCACCAGGGCGAGATCCAGCAGATCGCCCCGCCGCGGACCCTCTACGAAGAACCGAAGAACACCTTCGTCGCCAACTTCATCGGCGAGAACAACCGCCTCAGCGGTCGCCTGCACAGCCATGACGGCGAGCGCTGCGTGGTGGAGCTGGGGCGTGGCGAGAAAGTCGAGGCATTGGCGGTCAACGTCGGCCAGGTCGGCGGCCCGGTGACCCTGTCCATCCGCCCGGAGCGGGTGAGCCTCAACGGTTCCAGCGAACACTGCGCCAACCGCTTTTCCGGGCGGGTGGCGGAGTTCATCTACCTTGGCGACCACGTCCGAGTGCGCCTGGAAGTCTGCGGCAAGAGCGACTTCTTCGTGAAACAGCCGATTGCCGAGCTCGATCCAGCGCTGGCGGTGGGCGACGTGGTACCGCTTGGCTGGCAAGTCGAGCACGTTCGTGCGCTCGACCCGCTTCTAGAGGCGAATTGATCGCCCCCCTTGCAACACCAACCTGCACGTGGAGAACACAATAAAATGCTGAGATCCCTGAAACTCACAGCCCTGACGCTGGGCATGCTGGGGGCCGCGCACGCCTTGGCGGCGGGACCGGACCTGACCGTGGTGTCCTTTGGTGGGGCGAACAAGGCCGCCCAGGTCAAGGCCTTCTACGCTCCGTGGGAAGCGGCGGGCAACGGCAAGATCGTCGCCGGCGAGTACAACGGCGAGATGGCCAAGGTCAAGGCCATGGTCGACACCAAGAGCGTGTCCTGGGACCTGGTGGAAGTGGAGTCCCCCGAGTTGTCCCGCGGTTGCGACGAAGACCTGTTCGAACCCCTCGACCCGGCGCTGTTCGGCAAGGGCGAAGACTATGTCAAGGGCGCTATCCAGCCGTGTGGCGTGGGCTTCTTCGTCTGGTCCACGGTGCTGGCCTACAACGCCGACAAGCTCAAGGCGCCGCCAGGCAGCTGGGCGGACTTCTGGGACACGCAGAAATTCCCGGGCAAGCGCGGCCTGCGCAAGGGGGCCAAGTACACCCTGGAATTCGCCCTGATGGCCGACGGCGTCGCGCCCAAGGACGTGTACAAGGTGCTGGCCAGCAAGGATGGCCAGGACCGTGCCTTCAAGAAGCTCGATGAGCTCAAGCCCAACATCCAGTGGTGGGAAGCCGGCGCCCAGCCACCGCAGTACCTGGCCTCGGGCGACGTGGTCATGAGCTCGGCCTACAACGGCCGGATCGCCGCGGTGCAGAAGGAAAGCAACCTGAAGGTGGTGTGGAACGGCGGCATCTACGACTTCGATGCCTGGGCCATCCCCAAGGGCCTGGACAAGACCCGTGCCGAAGCGGCGAAGAAGTTCATCGCCTACTCGGTGCAGCCGCAGCAGCAGAAGACCTATTCGGAAAACATCGCCTATGGCCCGGCCAACACCCAGGCCGTGCCTCTGCTGGCCAAGGACATCCTCAAGGACATGCCGACCACTCCGGAGAACATCGCCAACCAGGTGCAGATCGACGTCAGCTTCTGGGCTGACAACGGCGAGCAGCTGGAGCAGCGCTTCAACGCCTGGGCGGCCAAGTAAGCATCGCTAGTGGCAGGGGCGGGCTGGCCCGCTCCTGTCGGTGGTGTATTCGAAAGATCGATTCGCGGAGTTTGTCATGACCATCACCGTTCCCCTGGATGCGGTCGCCGGCCCGACCCTCAAGCAGCGACTGGCCCGTGCCGAGAGGGTCAACCGCTGGAAGGCCCAGGCCCTGATCGCGCCGCTGGTGCTGTTCCTGCTGCTGGTGTTCCTGGTACCGATCGTGGCGCTGCTGTACAAGAGCGTCGGCAACCCGGAAGTGGTCGGCGGCATGCCGCGCACGGTGGTGGCCGTGAATGCCTGGGACGGCCGCGGCCTGCCCGGCGAGGCCGCCTACAAGGCCTTGAGCGAAGACCTGGCCGAGGCTCGCAAGAACCAGGGCCTGGGCGACCTGTCCAAGCGCCTGAACATGGAACTGGCCGGTTATCGCAGCCTGCTGACCAAGACTGCCCGTGCCTTGCCGTTCAAGGCCGAGCCCGAATCCTATAAAGAAGCCATGGAGGGGGTGGACGAGCGTTGGGGCGACCCGGCCTACTGGCAGGCGATCCGGCGCAATACCAGCAGCCTGACTCCCTACTACCTGCTGGCGGCGCTGGACCACCGGATCGACGACCTGGGCGAGCTGGCCCCGGCGACCCCGGACCAGTCGATCTACCTGGATATCTTCGCCCGGACCTTCTGGATGGGCCTGGTGATCACCGCCATCTGCCTGGTGCTGGCCTATCCCCTGGCGTACCTGCTGGCCAACCTGCCGGCGCGCAAGAGCAACCTGCTGATGATCCTGGTGCTGCTGCCGTTCTGGACTTCGATCCTGGTGCGGGTGGCGGCCTGGATCGTGCTCCTGCAGTCCGGCGGCCTGATCAACAGCGCCTTGCTGGCCATGGGCGTGATCGACAAGCCCCTGGAGCTGGTGTTCAACCGCACGGGGGTCTACATCTCCATGGTGCACATCCTGCTGCCGTTCATGATCCTGCCGATCTACAGCGTGATGAAGAGCATCTCGCCGACCTACATGCGCGCGGCGATCTCCCTGGGCTGCCATCCGTTCGCCAGCTTCTGGCGGGTGTACTTCCCGCAAACCTATGCCGGGGTTGGCGCCGGTTGCCTGCTGGTGTTCATCCTGGCCATCGGCTACTACATCACCCCGGCCCTGCTGGGCAGCCCGAACGACCAGATGGTCAGCTACTTCGTGGCCTTCTACACCAACACCAGCATCAACTGGGGCATGGCCACCGCCCTGGGCGGCCTGCTGTTGCTGGCGACCATCGTGCTGTACCTGATCTACAGCTGGCTGGTGGGCGCCAGTCGCCTGCGCCTGAGCTAAGGAGAGAATCGAAATGCTGAGCCCCTACATGTCACCCGTCGAGCGGGTCTGGTTCTACAGCTTGCGGATCCTCTGCGGCTTGATCCTGTTGTTCCTGGTGTTGCCGGTGCTGGTGATCATCCCGTTGTCGTTCAACTCGGGCAGCTTCCTGGTGTATCCGCTGCAGGGCTTCTCGCTGCACTGGTACCAGGACTTCTTCGCCTCCGCCGAATGGATGCGCGCCCTGAAGAACAGCATCATCGTGGCTCCGGCGGCCACTGTGCTGGCCATGGTCTTCGGCACCCTGGCGGCCATCGGCCTGACCCGCGGCGATTTTCCCGGCAAGTCGCTGGTCATGGCCCTGGTGATCTCGCCGATGGTGGTGCCGGTGGTGATCATCGGGGTCGCCAGCTACCTGTTCTTCGCTCCGTTGGGCATGGGCAACAGCTTCTTGTCGCTGATCATCGTGCATGCGGTGCTCGGGGTGCCGTTCGTGATCATCACCGTCTCGGCGACCTTGCAGGGCTTCAACCACAACCTGGTGCGGGCGGCGGCCAGCCTGGGCGCCTCGCCGCTGACCACCTTTCGCCGGGTGACCCTGCCGTTGATCGCCCCGGGGGTGATCAGTGGCGCGTTGTTCGCCTTCGCCACCTCGTTCGACGAAGTGGTGGTGACCCTGTTCCTCGCCGGACCCGAGCAGGCGACGCTGCCCCGGCAGATGTTCAGTGGTATTCGCGAGAACCTCAGCCCCACCATCGCCGCCGCGGCCACGCTGCTGATCGCCTTCTCGGTGATCCTGCTGCTGACCCTGGAATGGCTGCGCGGGCGCAGCGAAAAACTGCGCACTGCCCAGGCCTGATGCCCTTGGCGGCCTTGGACTAACGTCGCGGCCGCCGGCGTGCCGCTGCCTGGCGTTCACCCGTAAACTGCGCACTTGCCATGCTTACTGCGGAGTCACGGGTGAACTTCAACGATGCCAGTTTCGAAGAGCTGCTCAATGCACTGCATGACGGTGTCTACATCACCGACGGCCAGGGCCAGACCCTCAAGGTCAACCAGGCCTACGAGCGTCTCACCGGCCTGAACGGCGCCGAGCTGCTGGGGCGGCCGATGCAGGAACTGGTGAAAAGCGGGGTGATTTCCCAGTCTGCATCGTTGCGGGTCCTGCAGGATGGCCGGCCGGTCTCGATGATGCAGAGCCTCAGCCAGGGCAAGAAGCTGCTGGTCAGCGCCACGCCGATCCTCGCCGCCGACCGGAGCATCCGCTATGTGGTCAGCACCGTGCGCGACATGACCGAGCTGCTGCGTATCAAGCGCGAGCGCGACGAGCTGCAGCAACTCAAGCAACTGCGCAACAGCACCGCGCGGCTGCACGCCGGCCAGCGTGACGATCTTTTGCAATCGCCGCTGATGGCCGACCAGGAAGTCTCCGGGCGGATCTTCGCCCAGGCCCGGCAAGTGGCCGACTGCGACGTCAAGGTGCTGCTGCAAGGGGAAACCGGGGTCGGCAAGACCCTGGTGGCGCAGTTCATCCACAATGCCAGCGCTCGCGCCGCGGAACCGTTCCTGGCCCTCAACTGCGGAGCCTTGCCGGAGAACCTGATCGAGGCCGAGCTGTTCGGCTACGCCCCGGGGGCGTTCACCGGCGCGGGCAGCAAGGGCAAGCGCGGGCTGCTGGAGCTGGCCCACAACGGCACGCTGTTTCTCGACGAGATCGGCGACCTGCCGCTGGCGGTGCAGGTCAAGTTGCTCAAGGTCATCGAGGAGAACCGCTTCATCCCCGTGGGCGGCCTGGAGCTCAAGGAGGTGGATGTGCGGATCGTCAGCGCCACCCATCACGACCTCAAGCAGCGGGTGGCCGAGGGCAAGTTTCGCGCCGACCTCTATTACCGCTTGAACGTGGTGCCGATCGCCATCCCGGCCCTGCGCGAGCGCAGCGAGGAGATCGGCCCCTTGCTGGAGTACTACCTGGAGCACTTCAACCAGCGCTACCAGCGGCAGGTGCAATGGAGCCTGGAAGCCCTGGAGCATTTGGGCGAATACGCCTGGCCGGGGAACATCCGCGAGCTGATCAACGTGGTGGAGCGCCTGGTGGTGACTTGCCCGGGGCAGGTGATCGAGGCCCTGGACCTGCCCGAGGAGCTGGTCGGGCAGCAGGCGCGCCATCTCGACGACAGCCGCCTGCCCCTGCGCAAAGTGGTGGAGAACGCCGAGCGCCAGGCCATCCGCGTGGCCTTGCAACTGCACAAGACCACCCGCCTGGCCGCCAAGGCCCTGGGCGTGAGCCAGGCCACGGTGGTGCAGAAAATGAAACGCTGGGAACACTCTGATTAGGATCCTGATCAGAAGCCCCGCTGGCGATCAACAAAGCAATCGCGACGCCCCGGTCATTTCCCGGAATCTGTTGCCAGGGCCTTGTAAACCAAGGCTTCTGGCGTCTTGGCACAGCTTTCGCTCTACAAGCTTCGAGCCCATACGAGAGCCCGCCTGGCGGCGCTCTTGCCACAACAATGAATCAAGGCCGAACCGATGAGCATCCGTGCATTCAAAATTGCCAACAAACTGATTACCGGCCAGGGGGCCATCGAGCAACTGGACGCCGAGCTGGCGCGCCTTGGGGTCGACAATCCGCTGATCGTCACCGATGCGATCCTGGTGGCCTGCGGCACCGTGGACCTGGCTGTGGCCCACATGGGTGGGCGCAGCCATGGGATCTTCGATGGGGTCGAGCCCGAACCGCAGGTCGCCATCGTCCAGGAGTGCGCCAATGCCTATCGCGCCGGTGGCCATGACGGCCTGATCGGCCTGGGCGGCGGCAGTGCCATCGACATCGCCAAGGCCGTGGCCGCCTTCGCCGGCCATGCAGGTGCGCTGGAGCAGCTGTTCGGCATCGACCAGGTGCCGCGCAAGGGCCCACCTTTGATCGCCATCCCCACCACGGCCGGCACCGGCTCGGAAGTCACTAACGTGGCGATCCTCTCGGACAAGCAGGCCCAGCTGAAAAAAGGCATCGTCAGTGACTACCTGCTGCCGGACGTAGCGCTGGTGAGCCCGGCCATGACCCTGACCTGCCCGCGCAGCGTCACCGCAGCCAGCGGTATCGATGCGCTGGTGCATGCGGTGGAGTCCTACTTGTCGCTCAACGGCTCGCCGATCACCGATGCCCTGGCCCTGGGGGCGATCCGCCTGATCGTCAAGGCGCTGCCCAAGGCCTATGCCAACCCCGGGCACCTGCAGGCCCGGGAAGACATGGCCAGCGCCAGCCTGATGGCCGGCATGGCCTTCGGCAATGCCGGGGTCGGCGCGGTGCACGCCCTGGCCTATCCCCTGGGCGGGCGCTTCAACATCGCCCACGGTGTGAGCAATGCGCTGCTGCTGCCCTATGTCATGGCCTGGAACAAGCTGGCCTGCGTCGAGCGCCTGCGGGACATCGCCCAGGCCATGGATGTGCCCGTCATCGGCCTCAGTGACGAGCAAGCGGCGGAGCAGGCGGTCAAGGCCATGGCGGCGTTGTGCGCAGCGGTGGCTATCCCCACCGGCATGCGCAGCTTCGGCGTACCGGAGGAGGCGATCCCGGCCATGGCCGTGGAGGCCGCGGGCATCGAGCGCCTGATGCGCAACAACCCGCGCCAGCTGAGCGCTGCCGATATCGAGCAGATCTACCGGGCCGCCTATTGAGCGACCCGCCCCACGCCGGGCTGGCGTGGGGCGCCTTACACCGCCACCAATACCAATAAGACAGGTGCAGTTGATGCCAACCCCTTCCGACACCCGGCACGAAACGCCGTATTTCGCCCTTGGCCCGTTCAAGGTGCGCTTGCCGTTCATCCACTACAAGCTCGAGCTGCCGGACTACCTGCAGGGCTTGCTGATGTGCGCCGTGGACCTGGCGGCCATCCCGTTGATGACCGAATTCCTCGGCATGCCCTTCGAGATGGCCCTGGCCGTGGTCATGCTCAATGGCCTGTTGTACCTGGCCCACCATCTGCTGGGCGACCCGGTGGTGCCCGGCTGGATCACCCCGGCGGTGCCATTGCTGATGGCTTACTGCGCACAGTTCCCGGTAGGGCCGGAGCGGGTCCATGCGCTGATCGCCTTCCAGCTGATGCTCGGGGTGTTCTCCATTGCCCTGGGCGCTACCGGCATGGCGCGCAAGGTGGTGGGGTTCGTGCCATCGGCGATCAAGTCGGGGGTCATCATGGGCGCCGGGCTCAGCGCGGTGACCACGGTGTTCCAGGTGGGCGGCAAGTTCGACAGCTTTCCCTGGACCATTTCCATCGCCATCGGCATCGCCTTCTACCTGATCTTTTCCCAGCACTTCGCCAAGTTGAAGTTGCAGAGCCGCTTCTGGTGGAACTTCGCCAAGCTGGGGATCCTGCCGATCATCCTGCTGGCGGTGGTGCTGGCGCCGCTGTTCGGCGAAGCGCCGTGGCCGACCATCCAGTGGGGCCTGAGCAAACCGGACTTCGCCGGCCTGTGGAACAACTACACGGTATTCGGCCTGGGCATGCCGCCGCTGTCGATGTTCCTCAGCGCGCTGCCGACCATGCTGGCGGTGTACATCATCGTCTTTGGCGATGTGCTGAGCGCCAAGGTGTTGCTGGACGAGGCCGGGCAGATCCGCAAGGACGAGAAGGTGGACTACGACCCGGACCGTTCGCACCTGATCTTCGGTGGGCGTAACGCCTTCATGAGCATCTTCGGCCCGGACATCGCCATGTGCGGCCCGAAATGGGCGGCAATGCTGGTGGTCATCATCGAACGCTTCAAGGGCGGGCCCAAGGCCATGGGCTCGATCTATGGCGGCATGGGTTCGTTCCGCTGGGGCACCAACACCGGCTTGCTGCTGTTGCCGGTGGTGACCCTGGTGCAGCCGATCCTCGGGGTGGCGTTGGCCCTGACCCTGCTGATCCAGGGTTATGTCAGCGTGCGCCTGGGCATTCTCGAGGCCCGCAGCCAGCGCGACCTGGGCATCGCCGGGGTGATCGGCGCGGTATTGGCGATCAAGGGCGCGAGCTGGGGCTTCGCCATCGGCGTGGTGCTGTGCCTGCTGATCTACGGCAAGAACTTCTTCAAGGGCGAGAACGACAATACCTTCACCAAGGACCTGGACAGTCCTGACGCCCCGGCGCCAGGGGCTCGGCCGGAACCCGGGGTGAAGGCCCATGCAGTGGCGAAGAACGAGGCGGCCTGAGGCCTGGACCGCCGGCAACGGGCCGTGGCGATGCCGATCGGGCATCGCGGCGGTCCGGTTGTGCAATCCCCAGCTACGCTTGTGCCGGCTCCCATCTCTATACAAGAGGCTGCGCGCATGAGTATTTCCTCTTTCAAGATCGCCCATAAGCTGCTCACCGGCACCAGCGCCATCGAGCAACTGGCCACCGAACTGACCCGCCTGGATGTGGATAACCCGCTGATCGTCACCGATGCCGCGTTGGTCGAATCCGGCACCGTGGCGCTGGCGCTGGCCCACCTGGGGGCGCGCGACTACGAGATCTTCGACCGGGTACGGCCGGATCCGGAAATCGCCATCGTCGAGGACTGCATGCAGGTCTATCGTGATGGCGGGCACGACGGCCTGATCGGCCTGGGCGGTGGCAGCGCCATCGATATCGCCAAGAGCGTGGCGGCCTATGCCGGTTACCACGGCGCCCTGGAGGACCTGTTCGGCGTCGACCTGGTGCCGCGCAAGGGGCCACCGCTGATCGCCATTCCCACCACCGCCGGCACCGGCTCGGAGGTGACCAACGTGGCGATCCTTTCCGACAAGGCCGCACAGTTGAAGAAGGGCATCGTCAGTGACTACCTGCTGCCGGATGTGGCGCTGGTCAGCCCGCAGATGACCCTGACCTGCCCGCGCCATGTCACCGCCGCCAGCGGTGTCGACGCCCTGGTGCACGGGGTGGAAGCCTACTTGTCGCTCAATGCCTCGCCCATCACCGATTCCCTGGCCCTGGGGGCCATCCGCCTGATCGCCAGGGCCCTGCCCAAGGCGTTCGCCAATCCGGCCAACCTAGAGGCCCGGGAGGACATGGCCACGGCCAGCCTGATGGCCGGCATGGCTTTCGGTAACGCGGGGGTAGGGGCGGTGCATGCCCTGGCCTATCCGTTGGGCGGGCGCTTCCATATGTCCCATGGGGTCAGCAATGCCTTGTTGCTGCCCTACGTCATGACCTGGAACAAGATGGCCTGCGTCGAGCGCATGCAGGATATCGCCGCCGCCATGGGCGTGCGCACGGCGCGCTTGAGCGCCAGCGAAGCGGCGGACCGGGCCGTAGAGGCCATGGCCGATTTGTGCGCCGCCGTGGAAATTCCTGCTGGCCTGCGCGGTTTCGGCGTGCCGGAGGAGGCGATCCCGGCCATGGCCCGGGAGGCCGCCGGTATCGAGCGGCTGATGCGCAACAATCCGCGCCGGCTGAGCCCCGCCGATATCGAGCAGATCTATCGGGCGGCCTACTGATCATTGCGGTGACGGTGTGCGCTCCAAAGCATGAGGTATACAATGCGCGCCATCGTGATTCCGCTCAAAAAAGGTGCGTCATGCAGCCCTTCGCTATTGCTCCGTCGATTCTTTCCGCCGACTTCGCCCGCCTGGGCGAGGAAGTGGACAATGTCCTGGCCGCCGGTGCCGATATCGTCCACTTCGATGTCATGGACAACCACTATGTGCCGAACCTGACCATCGGCCCGATGGTCTGCGCTGCGCTGCGCAAGTACGGGATCACCGCGCCGATCGATGCGCACCTGATGGTCAGCCCGGTGGATCGCATCATCGGCGACTTCATCGAGGCGGGTGCCACCTACATCACCTTCCACCCCGAGGCCACGCTGCATGTGGACCGTTCCCTGCAGATGATCCGCGAGGGTGGCTGCAAGGCCGGCCTGGTGTTCAACCCGGCGACCCCGCTGGACGTGCTCAAGTACGTGATGGACAAGGTCGACATGGTGCTGCTGATGAGCGTCAACCCGGGCTTCGGTGGCCAGAAGTTCATTCCCGGCACCCTGGACAAGCTGCGTGAAGCGCGGGCATTGATCGACGCTAGCGGCCGGGACATCCGCCTGGAGATCGACGGTGGCGTGAACGTTGGCAACATCCGCGAGATCGCCGCGGCCGGCGCCGACACTTTCGTCGCCGGTTCGGCGATCTTCAATGCGCCCAACTACCAGGAAGTGATCGAGAAGATGCGCGCCGAGCTGGCGCTGGCTCGATCATGAGTGCCTTCGAGCAGCTGTTCTCGGGGAAACTGCCACGGCTGGTGATGTTCGACCTGGATGGCACCCTGGTCGACTCGGTGCCCGACCTGGCTGCCGCCGTGGACCAGATGCTGCTCGAGCTGGGCCGTCCGCCCGCGGGGATCGAGGCGGTGCGCCAGTGGGTCGGCAATGGTGCACCGATGCTGGTGCGCCGGGCCCTGGCCAACAGCCTGGATCCCCAGGACATCGACGATGCCGAAGTCACCCAGGCCCTGGAGCTGTTCAACGCCGCCTACGAGGGTAGCCATGAGCTGACCGTGGTCTATCCCGGTGCGCGCGAGACCCTCAAGTGGTTGTACAAGCAGGGCGTGGAGCTGGCGCTGATCACCAACAAGCCCGAGCGCTTCGTCGCGCCCTTGCTGGACCAGATGCGCATCGGTCGCTATTTCCGCTGGATCATCGGCGGCGATACCCTGCCGCAGAAGAAGCCCGACCCGGCGGCGCTGTTCTTCGTGATGAAGATGGCCAGCATCCCGGCCTCGCAGTCGCTGTTCGTCGGCGACTCGCGTAGCGACGTGCTGGCGGCGCGGGCGGCGGGGGTCAAGTGCGTGGCGCTGAGCTACGGCTACAACCATGGACGGCCGATTGCCGAGGAGTCCCCGGCCCTGGTAATCGACGATTTGCGGGCGCTGATCCCCGGTTGCTTAGAACCTGCCGCTGAGATAACGTTGCCCGACGCTGTCCCATCCCCTTCTGGAAATTCCATCGTGGTGGTCACTCGCAAACTCTGGATGAAAGTCATCAAGGCCTTGGCCCGTTGGCGTTGGCGCGCCTGATTTTTGTCTGGCCGGCCCTGCCGGCGTGTTTGCATACCTGACTGTTAGACCCTCAAGCCACGAGGCATCCCATGATTCGCGAAGAATTCCTGCGCCTGGCCGCAGCCGGCTACAACCGTATCCCGCTGGCCTGCGAGACCATTGCCGACTTCGACACCCCGTTGTCGATCTACCTGAAACTGGCCGACCAGCCCAACTCCTACCTCCTGGAGTCGGTGCAGGGTGGCGAGAAATGGGGACGCTACTCGATCATCGGCTTGCCGTGCCGCACCGTCCTGCGGGTGCACGGCTACCGGGTCAGCGTGACCCACGACGGCGTCGAGATCGAAAGCCACGAGGTGGCCGACCCGTTGGCCTTCGTCGAGCAATTCAAGGCGCGCTACAACGTCCCGACCATCGCCGGCCTGCCACGCTTCAACGGTGGCCTGGTGGGATATTTCGGCTATGACTGCGTGCGTTATGTGGAGCCTCGGCTGGGCCAGTGTCCGAACCCGGACCCGATCGGCGTACCGGACATCCTGCTGATGGTTTCCGATGCGGTGGTGGTGTTCGACAACCTGGCGGGCAAGATGCACGCCATCGTGCTGGCCGATCCGAGCCAGGACAATGCCTATGAAGCTGGCCAGGCGCGCCTGCAAGAGTTGCTCGAGCAGCTGCGCCAGCCGATCACGCCACGTCGCGGCCTGGACCTGGACCGCCCGCCGGCCGCCGAGCCGGTATTCCGCTCCAGCTTTACCCAGGGCGACTACGAGCGTGCGGTGGACACCATCAAGGAGTACATCCTGGCCGGTGACTGCATGCAGGTGGTGCCGTCCCAGCGCATGTCCATCGACTTCCACGCCGCACCCATCGACCTGTACCGGGCCTTGCGCTGCTTCAACCCGACTCCCTACATGTACTTCTTCAACTTCGGCGACTTCCACGTGGTGGGCAGTTCGCCGGAGGTGCTGGTGCGGGTCGAGGACAACCTGATCACCGTGCGGCCGATCGCCGGTACTCGTCCACGGGGCGCCACCGAGGAAGCCGACCTGGCCCTGGAACAGGACCTGTTGTCCGACGCCAAGGAGATCGCCGAGCACTTGATGCTGATCGACCTGGGGCGCAACGACACCGGGCGGGTCTCGGAGATCGGCTCGGTGCGGCTCACCGAGAAGATGGTCATCGAGCGTTATTCCAACGTGATGCATATCGTGTCCAACGTCACCGGCCAACTGAAGGCAGGCCTGACCGCGATGGACGCTCTGCGGGCGATCCTGCCGGCGGGCACCTTGTCCGGCGCACCGAAGATCCGCGCCATGGAAATCATCGACGAACTGGAGCCGGTCAAGCGCGGGATCTATGGCGGAGCCGTGGGCTACTTCGCCTGGAACGGCAACATGGATACCGCCATCGCCATCCGCACGGCGGTGATCAAGGATGGTGAACTGCATGTCCAGGCCGGTGGCGGCATCGTCGCCGACTCGGTCCCGACCCTGGAGTGGGAAGAGACGCTGAACAAGCGTCGTGCAATGTTCCGTGCCGTGGCACTGGCTGAACAAACCCCCGCATCCAAGGCTTGAGGAGTTTCCACCTATGTTGCTGATGATCGATAACTACGACTCCTTTACCTATAACGTCGTGCAGTACCTGGGCGAACTGGGTGCCGAGGTGAAGGTGGTGCGCAATGACGAACTGACCGTGGCCGAGATCGAGGCGCTCAAGCCCGAGCGCATCGTGGTCTCCCCAGGCCCCTGCACGCCGACCGAGGCCGGGGTTTCCATCGAGGCGATCATGCATTTCGCCGGCAAGCTGCCGATCCTCGGCGTCTGCCTGGGCCACCAGTCCATCGGCCAGGCCTTCGGCGGCCAGGTAGTACGGGCCCGCCAGGTGATGCATGGCAAGACCAGCCCGGTATTCCACCGTGACCTGGGGGTGTTCAGCGGCCTGAACATGCCGCTGACCGTGACCCGCTACCACTCCCTGGTGGTCAAGCGCGAGACCCTGCCCGAGTGCCTGGAGATCACCGCCTGGACCCAACTGGACGACGGCTCCGTGGACGAGATCATGGGGCTGCGGCACAAGACACTGAACATCGAGGGTGTGCAATTCCACCCTGAATCCATCCTCACCGAGCAGGGCCACGAGCTGTTCGCCAACTTCCTCAAACAGAGCGGCGGCACGCGCTAAGGACTTTTCATGGATATCAAGACTGCCCTGAGCCGTATCGTCGGCCACCTGGACCTGAGCACCGATGAGATGCGCGATGTCATGCGCGAGATCATGACCGGCCAATGCACCGATGCGCAGATTGGCGCCTTCATGATGGCCATGCGCATGAAGAGCGAAAGCATCGACGAGATCGTCGGTGCCGTGTCGGTGATGCGTGAGCTGGCCGACAAGGTCGAACTCAAGACCCTCGACGGCGTGGTGGATGTGGTCGGCACCGGCGGTGACGGCGCCAACATCTTCAACGTGTCCACCGCTTCTGCGTTCGTGGTCTCCGCCGCCGGCTGCACCGTGGCCAAGCATGGCAACCGTGCGGTATCCGGCAAGAGCGGCAGCGCCGACCTGCTGGAAGCGGCGGGTGTCTACCTGAACCTGACCCCGGTCCAGGTGGCGCGTTGCATCGATAACGTCGGCATTGGCTTCATGTTCTCCCAATCCCACCATGGCGCCATGAAACATGCCGCCGGCCCGCGTCGTGACCTGGGCCTGCGCACCCTGTTCAACATGCTCGGCCCGCTTACGAATCCGGCTGGCGTGAAGCACCAGGTAGTGGGCGTGTTCACCCAGGCCCTGTGCCGGCCGTTGGCCGAAGTGCTGCAGCGCATGGGCAGCAAGCATGTGCTAGTGGTGCATTCCCAGGATGGCCTGGACGAATTCAGCCTGGCGGCGCCGACTTATGTCGCGGAGCTGAAAAACGACCAGATCACCGAGTATTGGGTGCAGCCGGAAGATCTGGGCATCAAGAGCCAGAGCCTGTTCGGCCTGGTGGTGGAGAGCCCGGCGGCTTCCCTGGAGCTGATCCGTGATGCCCTGGGGCGGCGCAAGACCGAACATGGCCAGAAGGCCGCCGAGATGATCGTGCTCAATGCCGGCGCTGCTTTGTATGCTGCGGATCACGCCAGCAGCCTCAAAGAAGGGGTGGCCCTGGCCCACGACGCCTTGCACACCGGCCTGGCCCGGGAGAAGCTCGAGGAGTTGGGAGCCTTTACCGCGGTGTTCAAGCAGGAGAATGAAGGATGAGTGTGCCGACAGTTCTGGAAAATATCCTCGCCCGCAAGGTCGAGGAAGTTGCCGAGCGCAGCGCGCGCGTCACCCTGGCCGAGCTGGAGAGCCTGGCCCGGGCGGCCGATGCTCCGCGTGGGTTCGCCAAGGCGCTGCAGGAGCAGGTCAAGCTCAAGCAGCCGGCGGTGATCGCCGAGATCAAGAAGGCCTCGCCAAGCAAGGGCGTGATCCGCGAGGACTTCGTGCCTGCCGATATCGCCAAGAGTTATGAGAAGGGCGGCGCCACTTGCCTGTCGGTGCTCACCGACGTGGATTATTTCCAGGGTGCCGACCTCTACCTGCAGCAGGCGCGCGCGGCGTGCAAGCTGCCGGTGATCCGCAAGGATTTCATGATCGATCCCTACCAGATCGTCGAGGCCCGGGCCCTGGGCGCCGATTGCGTGCTGCTGATCGTCGCCGCGCTGGACGACGGGCGAATGGCCGAGCTGGCATCGGTGGCCAAGGGCGTTGGCCTGGATGTACTGGTGGAAGTGCACGATGGCGATGAACTCGAGCGGGCGCTGAAGACCCTCGACACGCCGCTGGTCGGGGTCAACAACCGCAACCTGCACACCTTCGAGGTCGATCTGGAAACCACCCTCGACCTGCTGCCGCGGATTCCTCGCGAGCGCCTGGTGATTACCGAGAGCGGCATCCTCAACCGTGCCGATGTCGAGTTGATGGAGATCAGCGACGTCTATTCGTTCCTGGTGGGCGAGGCCTTCATGCGGGCCGAGAACCCGGGCACCGAGTTGCAGCGCCTGTTCTTCCCGGAGCGTGGCGTGCCGGTGACGGGCTCGACCCTGGACTGAACCTGAGACGATGAACGAGCCGGCGATGCCGGCTTTTTCATGATGATTGCCAAGGAATTGCCGCTGCCATGACCCAACCCCTCGCGCTTACCGTCGAAGCCGGCCTGCAGGCCGAGCAGGATCTGCTGGCCCAGGTTTGTGCCGGTGACCAGGAATTCGGCCTGCTGTTCTGGCAGCCCAGTGACCGGGCGCTGGTGATGCCCCGGCGCTTGAGCCGCTTGCCGGGGTTCGAACAGGCCTGCGAGGCCTCGCGAGCCAATGGCTGGCCGGTATTGCTGCGAGAAACCGGTGGCGAGCCGGTGCCGCAATCGGCGGCCACGGTGAATATCGCGCTGGTGTATGCCCCGCCGCGCAGCGAAGGCGACCAGGGCCGGATCGAAACCGCCTACCGGCGCCTGTGCCAGCCGATCTGCGATCTGCTCAGCGAACTGGGCGGCAATCCGTCGCTGGGGGAAGTGGAGGGGGCCTTCTGCGATGGGCGGTTCAACGTCAATCTCGATGGCCGCAAGATGGTCGGCACGGCCCAGCGCTGGCGCCAGAGCAAAGGTGGTCAGCGGCCGGTGGGCCTGGTGCATGGGGCGCTGCTGCTGGATGACGAGCGCGAATCCATGGTGGGGGCGGTCAATACCTTCAACCAGGCTTGCGCACTGGAGCAACGTTGCCGGGCCGAAAGCCACATCGCCTTGCATGAAGCGTTTGCCGCCCCGGATGCCATGGCGCGCCTGGACAGCCTGTATCGACAGATGCTCGGCAGTTTCCTGCCGGGCTAGCGGGTACCGAAGACCACCATGGTCTTGCCCTTGACGTTCACCAGGTTGCGCTCTTCCAGATCCTTGAGGACGCGACCGACCATTTCCCGGGAGCAGCCGACGATGCGCCCGATCTCCTGGCGGGTGACCTTGATCTGCATACCGTCCGGATGGGTCATGGCGTCCGGCTGCTTGCACAGTTCCAGCAGGCAACGGGCGACACGCCCGGTCACATCGAAGAAGGCCAGGTCGCCCACTTTGCGAGTGGTGTCGCGCAGGCGTTGGGCGATCTGGCCGCTGAGCGCATAGAGGATGTCCGGATCGCTCTGCGACAACTCGCGGAACTTGGCGTAGCTGATCTCGGCCACTTCGCATTCCACCTTGGCCCGGACCCAGGCGCTACGCAGTTGCTCGTGTCCCGCGTCCTCGAACAGCCCCAGTTCGCCGAAGAAGTCCCCGGCGTTGAGGTAGGCGATGATCATCTCCCGGCCATCATCGTCTTCGATGAGGATGGTCACCGAACCCTTGATGATGAAGTACAGGCTGTCTGCTACGTCACCGGCGCAGATGATGTTGCTCTTGGCCTGGTAGCGACGGCGCTGACAGTGCACCAGCAGCTTGTCGAGGTGTTTGATCTTGGGAGTTGGGGCAATAGCAACCATGGTTGTATCCCGGAAAGCCTGCACGGTATGGGGTGGTTTTCTTATGGGGCGGAAAGCATCGGCGCATAAAGCTGGCGATGCGCCATTCATTTGGCGTCAGCTTAACAGACACATCCCAGGCAGATTTAAGAATTTTCTTACAGGTGGGTCGCTTTTGGCATCAAGATGCCGCTCGCTGCGAGTCCAAACCCCTGTGCTAAGCTGGCGACCCTTTTTTAAAAGCAGTGGAGTCTGGGCGATGAAGGCACGCATCCAATGGGCTGGCGAGGCCATGTTCCTCGGTGAGTCGGGCAGTGGCCACGTGGTGGTGATGGATGGTCCGCCTGAGGCCGGTGGGCGCAACCTGGGTGTGCGTCCCATGGAAATGCTCCTGTTGGGCGTGGGCGGTTGCAGTAACTTCGATGTGGTCAGCATCCTGAAAAAGTCCCGCCAGGCGGTCGAGAGCTGCGAGGCCTTCCTGGAGGCCGAGCGTGCCAGTGAAGATCCCAAGGTCTTCACCAAGATCCACCTGCACTTCGTGGTCAAGGGCCGTGGCTTGAAGGAAGCCCAGGTCAAGCGCGCCGTGGAGCTGTCCGCCGAGAAGTACTGCTCGGCCTCGATCATGCTCGGCGCCGCCGGCGTGGCCATTACCCATGACTACGAGATCGTCGAGCTGGGCTGAACCCAGGCAGCGGCAAAAGAAAAGGGCGCCCTGGGGGCGCCCTTCTTGTTTCGCTTTCAGATCCGGTAGGTGCTCTTGGTCATGACCTTGGCCAGCAGGCTCATGCCGAATTTCACCGGTGCCGGGAAGCGGAAGCCGCCCGCTTCGAGGGCGGTCTCGGCATGGTGTTCTTCGTCGATGCGCATCTGCTCGAGGATGGCCCGGGATTTTTCGTCCTCGGGCGGCAATTGCTCCAGGTGGTCGTTCAGGTGCTTGCAGACCTGGTCCTCGGTGGCGGCGACGAACCCTAGGCTGACCTTGTCGCTGATCAGCCCGGCGGCGGCGCCGATACCGAACGACAGCCCGTAGAACAGCGGATTGAGTACGCTGGGATGACTGCCCAACTGGCGGATGCGTTGCTCGCACCAGGCCAGGTGGTCGATTTCTTCTTCGGCCGCGTGCTCCATGGCCTGGCGCACCTCGGGCAACTTGGCGGTCAGGGCCTGGCCCTGGTACAGCGCCTGGGCACAGACTTCCCCGGTATGGTTGATGCGCATCAGGCCGGCCACGTGCCGGGTGTCCTCGTCACTCATCTGCGCTTCCGGCTGCACGATGGCCGGCGACGGGCGATAAGGTTGGCCGCTGAACGGCAGCAGCGTGCGCATGGCCATATCGGCTTGCAGCAGCAGGCGGTCGATCGGCGAGTAGTGACGTTGGGTAGTCATGCTTATCTCCGGGAAGAATCACGGCGACCAGTTTACTCCAATCGATGGGGTGAAACCTGCGCTGGATCAGCGCACCTTCGCCCGGGGCGGGCGCAAGGGCGCTGGAAGAGGGGATGTTCGATCAGCCCGGAGGCCAGTTCATCTGGCGCTGACCCAGGACGTGCATGTGAATGTGGTAGACGGTCTGGCCGCCCATCTCATTGCAGTTCATCACCACTCGGAAGCCATCCTCGCAGCCTTGCTCCCTGGCCAGGCGCTGGGCGGTGAACAGGATGTGTCCGGCCAGGGCCTTGTCGTCCTCGGTGAGGTCGTTGAGGGTCCGGATGGGTTTCTTCGGGATCACCAGGAAGTGCACCGGCGCTTGCGGGGCAATGTCGTGGAAGGCCAGGACCTGGTCGTCCTCGTAGATGATCTTCGCGGGTATTTCTCTGTTGATGATCTTGGTGAACAGAGTATCCACAGCTGTTTCTCCATTGGTTGGTCCGGGCTGAGTGTACTCAGGCGCAAGCCCTGCGCCCAGCCCCGACGGGGTGTCTAGCGTGGGCAGTAGGCCCGGTTGACGTAGCCGACGATCTTGCGGGTCAACCAGCGTGAACTCAGGCGGCCAAGCTGGGCCATCCAGCGGTTCAGGCGCCCGGGAATGATGATGGCGCGGTTCTTCTCCAGGGCTCGGACGGTATACAGCGCCACTTCCTCGGGACTCATGAGCCACTTGCTGCCGTCGACCTTGCGGGTGTCCATCTGGGCGTTCTGGAAGAAGGCGGTCCGGGTCGGCCCGGGGCAGAGTACCGAGACCTTGACCGCGCATTTTTTCAGTTCTTCGCGCAGCCCTTCGGAGAAATGCAGTACATAGGCCTTGCTGGCGTAGTAGGTGCTCATCCAGGGGCCGGGGTGGAAAGCGGCCACCGAAGCGACATTGAGGATCTGCCCGCCGCCCAGCAACGCCATGCTGTTGCCCAGGGCATGGCACAGGCGGGTGAGGGCGAGGATGTTGACTTCGATCAGGTCCTGCTCGGTCATCCAGTCCTGAGCCAGGAACGGCCCGCTGGTGCCGATGCCGGCGCAGTTGACCAAAAGGTCGATCTGCCGGTCACCTTCCTCCAGCTCCAGCAGGAACCCGGACAGCCTCAGGGGCTCGCCCAGGTCGCAGGCGCGGAACAGGACCTCGACGCCGAAGCGCTGGGTCAGTTCCAGGGCGATGCTTTCCAGCTGATCACGCTGGCGGGCCACCAGTAGCAGGTTGCGGCCACGCCGGGCCAGGGCTTCGGCCATGGCCAGGCCTATGCCGCTGGAAGCACCGGTGATCAGAGCGTAACGGGTCATGCAGTTCTCCATCGCAACGGCCGACGGCCCGCGACGGGAAGGGTCGCAGGCTCGGACGCGTTTATTCTTCCTCGGATTCTACAGTGCTCGCTGCATCGGCGGCTTCAGCCGCTGCGGCCGCGGCATCGGCAGCGCTTTCGGCCTCGTCGCTGCTGGAGTCGTAGGATTCGCTGTAGCTGGTTTCGCTGTAGCGGTCTTCCAGGGAGCTCAGGCCGCCAGCGACCATGCCGATGATGATCGCGACCAGCAGCACCACCCACATCCAGGACAGGACCTTGACCGCAGTGGTGTTGGGTGGCGGTGGGGCGCCATAGCGGTTGGCCACGTTGCTGCCGGGGCTGACCATCAGCACCAGGGGGAAGACGCTGCCGACGATGGGTACGAAGTTCAGCAGCCACAGCCAGCCCGACCAGCCCAGGTCATGCAGGCGCTGTACGCTGATCTGGATGCTGACGACGATGAAGCCGATGAACACCACGGCGCCGGCGAGAATTCCCAGGCCCATGAGCAGCGTGGAGTTGAGGACTGCTGTGGTAATGACGCCGAACAAGGCTCCGGCGCCGATCACCGCCAACAGGGCCACGGTCAGCACCAGGGTCCAGGCCAGGTAGCGCAGGCGGCCGATACGTCCTTCGAAGCTGAAGACGTTGAGTGTCGCGTATTGGGGAACGGCGTCGCCGACGGTGGCCTGTGGCGGTGCGTAAGGCGAATCCGCGACGCTGGCTGGGCGCGGTGCGGCCGGGGTTACGGCCTCCAGGTTCAGCTCCAGGCCTGGTTCGGCTTCGATCCGGGCATCGAGGCCAGCGTTTTTCAGGGCTTCGAGATAGCGCTGGGCATCGGCCTGGGTCAGGTCGCGCTTGAGTTCGACCGGTTGGCCGCTGAACAGACGCTCCACTGCTGCGGTATCGGTCTTGAACAGTTCTGCGAGGTTCAGTTGCGCGGTGGACTTTTCGACACCGGGCAGCAAAGTGCCGTCGAAGACGATTTTGTAGCGGATCTCGCTCATGGGGGCTTCCCTGTCACTTGAAATGAAGGCTTACATAAAGTCGCGTAGTTTAAGGCCAGCGCCCCCCGGCTGGCCAAAAAACTATGAGAACTGGTTATCGTGCCCAGCGTTTGGGTAGCTGGGCACAACGTTCCTGGGCCCGGCGGTACTCCTTGTCCAGGCGCTCGATCAACTGGTCGATGCCGGGCAGGTCGTCGATCTCGCCAACGCCCTGGCCGGCGGACCAGACGGTTTTCCAGGCCTTGGCCTCGTCGCTGATGGGTTTGAGCTTGGCCCCGAAGTTGACGTCGCCCTTGCCTTGCAGGGCAGCCATGTCGAAGCCGGCGTTCTCCAGGCTCTGGCGCATGAAGCTGGCGGGCACTCCGGATACGGCGGCGGTGTGCACGATATCGGCGGCATGGGAGCCCAGGAGCATGTCCTTGTAGGCTTGGGGCGCGTGGCTTTCGCTGGTGGCGATGAAACGGGTGCCGAGGTAGGCGAGGTCGGCGCCCAGCACCTGGGCGGCGAGAATCTCATGCCCGTGGTTCAGGCAGCCGGCCAGCAGCAGGGTCTTGTCGAAGAACTGGCGGATCTCGGCGACCAGCGAGAACGGGCTCCAGGTCCCGGCATGGCCACCGGCTCCCGCAGCGACGGCGATCAGTCCATCGACGCCGGCCTCGGCGGCTTTTTCCGCATGGCGGCGAGTGGTCACGTCATGGAATACCAGGCCGCCGTAGCTGTGTACGGCATCCACCACTTCCTTGACCGCCCCCAGGCTGGTGATGACGATCGGTACCTTGTGCTCGATGCAGATCTGCAGATCGGCCTGCAATCGCGGGTTGCTGTTGTGCACGATCAGGTTCACGGCATAGGGCGCAGGATTCTCCAGGTTGGCCAGGCCCGCTTCGATCTCTTCCAGCCAGGCCTTGAACCCACTGCTTTCACGCTGGTTGAGCGCCGGAAAGCTGCCGACCACGCCGTTGCGACAGCAGGCCAGGACCAGTTCTGGATTGGAGATCAGGAACATCGGTGCCGCCACGACGGGCAGGCGCAAGCGTTGTTCGAGCAAAGCGGGCAGAGACATCGGTATACCCCCGGGAAAGCAGCTAGATAGAGTTAGAACGGTCGTACGACGACCAGAATTACAATAGCCAGCAATAACAGAACCGGTACTTCATTGAACCAGCGATAAAAGACATGGCTGCGGGCGTTTTCGCCACGGGCGAAGCGTTTCACCTGGGCGCCGCACATGTGGTGGTAGCCGATCAGTATCACTACCAGGGTGAGCTTGGCGTGCATCCAGCCGCCCTGGCTGAAGTAGGCACCGGGATTGAGGCTGATCAGCCCGATGCCGAAGACCAGCGCTGCGATCATTGCCGGGCCCATGATGAAGCGATAGAGCTTGCGCTCCATGACGCAGAAACGCTCGCGACTGATGCTGTCCTCGCTTTGGGCGTGATAGACGAACAGGCGCGGCAGGTAGAACAGGCCGGCGAACCAGCAGACCACGCTGACGATATGAAAGGCCTTGAGCCATAGATAGAGCATTTTTGGTTATCCCCCAGATTCACGGTGGCGCGATAGTAGAGGCTAGAGCGTCCATACGTCACCTTGACGGTTGTCGCAGGGGGTTGCCGCCCCTATTATCGGCAGCTTTCCAGTGGGTTCGTTGAGGGCAAGGTTTATGGTCAAGGTCGGTATCGTCGGCGGCACGGGTTACACCGGGGTCGAGCTATTGCGTCTGCTGGCACAGCACCCACAGGCGCGGGTAGAGGTCATCACCTCGCGATCCGAGGCGGGCCTGGCCGTAGCCGACATGTATCCGAACCTGCGTGGCCACTATGACGGCCTGTCTTTCAGCGTGCCGGATATCAAGACCCTCGGCGCCTGCGACGTGGTGTTTTTCGCCACCCCCCACGGCGTGGCCCATGCGCTGGCTGGCGAGCTGCTGGCTGCCGGGACCAAGGTCATCGACCTGTCGGCGGACTTTCGCCTGCAGGACGCCGATGAGTGGGCCAAGTGGTATGGCCAGCCCCACGGTGCTGCCGAGCTGCTGGACGAAGCGGTCTACGGTTTGCCGGAGGTCAATCGCGAGAAGATCAAGCAGGCGCGCCTGATTGCGGTTCCGGGCTGCTATCCGACGGCGACCCAGCTGGGCTTCCTGCCGCTGCTGGAGGCTGGCCTGGCTGATACGTCCCGTCTGATTGCCGACTGCAAGTCCGGTGTCAGCGGTGCAGGCCGTGGTGCCAGCGTGGGCTCGCTGTATTCGGAAACCTCCGAGAGCATGAAGGCCTATGCGGTCAAGGGGCACCGCCACCTGCCGGAAATCCGCCAGGGCCTGCGCCGGGCGGCGGGCAAGGATGTCGGCTTGACCTTCGTGCCGCACCTGACGCCAATGATCCGGGGTATCCACTCCACGCTCTATGCCACAGTCGTGGACAAGTCGGTCGATCTGCAGGCGCTGTTCGAGAAACGCTATGCCAACGAGCCGTTCGTCGATGTCATGCCGGCAGGGAGCCACCCCGAGACTCGTAGCGTGCGTGGTGCCAACGTCTGCCGGATTGCCGTGCACCGGCCGCAAGGTGATGACCTGGTGGTGGTGCTGTCGGTGATCGACAACCTGGTCAAGGGCGCTTCCGGCCAGGCCGTCCAGAACCTCAACATCCTGTTCGGCCTGGATGAGCGCCTGGGCCTGTCCCATGCGGGCATGCTGCCTTAGGGGAGTTGTTGCGTTTGAGAAAAGGCCCGTTTGACGGGCCTTTTTGCGTTCTGGGCATTGCTGTACGACTATTGATATACCGTAACAATAGTTGACCGCTTTTCTGGGAGAAGCGGATAATGCGCGTCATCACGCAGTATGGCGGCGTAACGCCGGGAGATAGTCAGCATGAGCGTTGAATCCTTCACCCCCACGGCTTTGCAATTCACTCAAGGTGCAGCGCACAAGGTGAAGACCCTGGTCGATGAAGAGGGTAATGATCGCTTGAAGCTGCGCGTATTCGTTACGGGCGGCGGTTGTTCGGGGTTCCAGTACGGTTTCACCTTCGATGAAGAAGTGGCCGAGGATGACACCATCGTTGAGCGCGAAGGTGTGAGCCTGGTTGTCGACCCCATGAGTTTCCAGTACCTGGCAGGTGCTGAGGTGGACTACCAGGAAGGCCTGGAAGGTTCGCGTTTCGTGATCAAGAACCCTAATGCCACCACTACCTGTGGTTGTGGATCGTCGTTCTCGATCTGATCGATCAGCAAGAGCCGTTTTAGAGCGCCGCAGTGGTCCATGACCCTGCGGCGTTCTGCTGTCTGGTGTTCAGGTGGGATAGATAGCACCGAGGATGCGTGGGCCGCGTGCACCTGTAACGCTAGGGCGGTTGCCGGCAATTCCCTCCAGGCAGCAATGGGCCAGCCAGGCGAAGGCCATGGCCTCTACCCAGTCCGGATCCACGCCATAAATTGCGGTGCTGTTGACCTGGGTTGCGGGTAGCAGGGTCGCCAGGCGTTGCATCAGGGCGGTGTTGTGAGCGCCGCCGCCACATACCAGCAACTCCTGAGTGGAGTCCTGGGCAGATTGCAGGGACTCGACAATGGTCTGTGCGGTCAATTCCAGCAGCGTGGCCTGGACATCCTCGGCGGTGATGGTCTGGTGCTGCGCCAATTGCTGCTGCAACCATGGGAGGTTGAAGACTTCGCGTCCCGTACTCTTTGGCCCGCGAGTGGCGAAGAACGAGTCGCTGAGCAGGGTCTTCAAGAGCAATGGATCGACCTGGCCACTGGCAGCCCATTGGCCGCCGCGATCGAAACTCTCTCCGCGCTGCAACTGGATCCAGGCATCGAGCAGTACGTTGCCTGGTCCGCAGTCGAAGCCGGCGACTGGCTTGGCGGTTTCGATCAGGCTCAGGTTGCTGAAACCGCCCACGTTCAGGACTGCCCGGTTGCCCGAGCGCTGCTCGAACAGCGCTTCATGAAATGCCGGGACCAAGGGGGCGCCTTGCCCGCCCGCTGCTACGTCACGGCTACGGAAATCACTGACGACGGTGATTCCAGTGAGCTCGGTAAGCAGCGCTGGGTTGCCGATTTGGATGGTGAAGCCGCGGCTCGGCTCATGGCGTACGGTTTGCCCATGGCTACCGATGGCCCGGATATCCAGGGCCTGCAACTGCTGTTGTCGCAGCAGGGCCCGGATGCCCTCGGCCGCCAGTTGAACCCAGTGCTGCTGGGCGATGGCGGATCGGGCGATCTCATCGGGACCGCTGGCGCACAAGCTCAGGAGCTCGGCGCGCAAGGAAGAGGGCATGGGAATGTAGTGGGTGGCGACCAGTTTGATCGCCGGGCTCTGCTCGATCAGGGCGATGTCCAGGCCATCAAGACTGGTCCCGGACATCACTCCTATATAAAGCGCCATGGCTCAGCGCTTGCTCGAGGCCAGCATCGTGGCCTTTTCCTGGTCCATGCGGGCCATCAGCGGCTGGCTCTGCTGAAGGAAGCGCGCGCGCTCGGCTTTGGCGATCGGGTCGGCCATGGGCAGCTTCTGGCCCAGAGGGTCGACGTGGACGCCGTTGACCTGGAACTCATAATGCAGGTGCGGTCCAGTGGACAGGCCGGTGGTGCCGATATAGCCGATCACTTGACCCTGTTTCACAGAGCCGCCGGTCTTGACGCCTTTGGCAAAGCCTTGCATGTGGCCGTAAAGGGTGCGGTAGGTATTGCCGTGCTGGATGATCACGGTGTTGCCGTAACCCCCGCGACGACCTGCCAGCAGGACCTTGCCATCGCCGGCGGCCTTGATTGGCGTGCCTCGTGGCGCGGCATAGTCGACCCCTTTGTGGGCGCGGATCTTGTTCAGGATGGGATGCTTGCGGCCGGCGGAGAAGCGCGAGCTGATACGGGCGAAGTCCACAGGGGTGCGGATGAACGCCTTGCGCATGCTGTTGCCGTCTGCGGTGTAGTAGCTGCTGGAGCCTTGCTTGTTGGTGTAGCGCACGGCGGTGTAGGTCTTGCCGCGGTTGGTGAAGCGCGCGGAGAGGATATTGCCGGTGCCCACCACCTTGCCGTTGACCACCTTCTGCTCGTAGATCACATCGAACTCATCGCCTTGGCGAATGTCCTGAGCGAAGTCGATGTCATAACCGAAGACGTTGGCCATATCCATGGTCAGGCTATGGGAAAGGCCGGCGCGGGCAGCGGATTGCGACAGGGAACTGTTGATGATCCCGTGGACATAGGCTGAGCGAACTACCGGCTTGGTGGTGACCTTGGCGAAGGAGAAGCCTTTGGCGCCCTTGGTCAGGGTGATGGTCTCAAGGTCGCTGACCTTGCTGTGAAGCTTGTTCAACTGGCCGTCGGGCGAGAGTTCGAACTCGAGCTTTTGGCCGTGCTTGAGCTGGGAGAATTGCTTGGCTTGCTTGTCGCTGGCCAGCACCTCATGGACAGCCGTGGCTGGCAGGCCGACCTTCTCGAACAGGGTCGAGAGGGTGTCACCCTTCGCGACTATGACTTCTCGATGTCCTGGAGCCTTGGGTTCTTCCGCGATGGGAGGGGCTGGCTCGCTTTCGGCCGTTTCGGTGGGGGCTTGGGCTGCGTCGTCGATCTGCGCAAATGGCGATGCAACCGCCTCGTTTGTGGCTTGCTCGACGGATGCAGCGTCTTGATCTTGTCGCAGTTGCTCGATCGGACTTTCCAGATCAAGACTCAATGTCGTTTTCTTTGCCTCGACATCGCTGGAAGGAAATACCAGCAAGGCCAGACTGAGGAGGGCTGCTATGCCGCTGGCGGCGAGCAGGTGGCTCTTCGGATAAAGCGGTGGCGCTTTAGGCGGTTCGGTGCTCATAGGTAATTTGACTTTGAAAAGATGAAATGGAAAAGATGAATGACATGATGAAGATGAAATAACTGTATAAAATATAACCAAATCATCTGTGACGCAAGCGTACGGACACTCCCGTCTCCCGATGTATCCGTACGCCGGGCAAAACTTGTAATTAGTCCGTGATCTTGTATGGTTGGTTCCTTTTTGAATCTGAGCCTTGCGGGTCTGTTATGAAGTCGGTTGAAGAACAGCTAGCGCTGATCAAACGTGGTGCGGAAGAGTTGTTGGTCGAGTCCGAGCTGATCGAGAAGCTCAAGCGTGGCGAGCCGCTACGTATCAAGGCAGGCTTCGACCCGACTGCCCCGGACCTGCATCTCGGTCATACAGTGCTTATTAATAAGCTGCGCCAGTTCCAGGAGCTGGGGCACAAGGTGATCTTCCTGATCGGCGACTTCACCGGGATGATCGGTGATCCAAGTGGCAAGAGCGCTACTCGGCCACCGCTGACTCGCGAGCAGGTTCTGGATAACGCCGAAACCTACAAGAACCAGGTCTTCAAGATCCTGGATCCCGCCAAGACCGAAGTGGCATTCAACTCAACCTGGATGGACAAGATGGGGCCGGCGGACTTTATTCGCCTGACTTCCCAGTACACGGTTGCGCGCATGCTGGAGCGAGATGACTTCGACAAGCGCTACTCCACCAATCAACCGATCGCCATTCACGAGTTCCTCTATCCGCTGGTGCAAGGCTACGACTCGGTAGCCCTGCGTGCCGACGTCGAGTTGGGTGGTACCGATCAGAAGTTCAACTTGCTGATGGGGCGTGAGCTGCAGCGTAGTTATGGCCAGGAAGCGCAGTGCATCCTGACGATGCCTTTGCTTGAAGGGCTGGATGGCGTCAAGAAGATGTCCAAGTCCCTGGGTAACTATGTAGGTATCCAGGAAGCACCGGGAGTGATGTACAGCAAGCTGGTTTCCATCCCCGATGCCTTGATGTGGCGCTATTTCGAACTGCTCAGCTTCCGCTCGATGGATGAAATCAATGCATTCCGGGCTGACGTGGAGGCTGGTGCCAACCCGCGTGATATCAAGATCAAGCTGGCCGAAGAGATCGTGGCGCGTTTCCATGGCGAAGAAGCTGCTGCGAATGCTCATCGTGCTGCCGGTAACCGTATGAAGGATGGCGAGCTTCCGGATGACCTGCCCGAGGTTGAGCTGGTGGCGGATGAAGATATGCCGATTGCTGCTGTCCTTAATAAGGCAGGGCTGGTGAAGAACTCCGCCGCGGCTCGCGATCTTCTCGGGTCTGGCGGTGTGCGCGTAGATGGTCAAGTAGTGGATCGTGCCTTTATATGCGTGCTGGGTTCTACCTATGTCTGTCAGGCTGGCAAGAAGGCTTTTGCGCGCATTACACTTAAATCCGAATAAACCTGAAAATAAGTGTTGACGGCGAGTTTAATGTCTCTATAATTCGCCCCACTTCCGGCGCAGTCGAAACGGAAAACTCCTTGAGATTCAACGAGTTACGA